>CANBRV010000016.1 GCA_947372005.1 Comamonadaceae bacterium
CCAAGCCCCACGCCGCGCGGCTCATCCAATTGCCTGTGGCATTACCAAAGTGTTCAATCAAAGTGGCTTCGTTTCGCGCTGCCAATTGCCCAATAGTTTTAATGCCAAGCTGCGTGAGCTTGATCTCCGCCTTGGGGCCAATGCCATTGATTTTGCGCACTGCCAGCGGCCAGATTTTGCTTTGCAAATCGTCCTCATAAACGATGGATAGGCCATTCGGCTTATTGAACTCGCTCGCCATTTTTGCCAGCAACTTATTGGGTGCAACGCCAACCGAGCAGGTCAGCCCCGTGGCTTCAAAAATCGCGCGTTGCAGTTGCTCGGCAAGCGCTCGCCCGCCTTCCACTTGCCCGCCAATGATGCCTGTGAAGTCGATGTACACCTCGTCCACGCCGCGGTCTTCCATCACGGAGCACAGCGACTGAATGACGGCCTTGAACGCGCGCGAGTATTTGCGGTACTCGTCAAAATCCACGGGCAACAAAATCGCATCAGGGCACAGCTTGGCAGCCTTCATCAACCCCATCGCCGAGCCCACGCCAAAGGTACGAGCGGCATAGGTGGCCGTGGTAATCACGCCGCGCCCCGTGTAGGTGTGCAGGCGCGGGAATTCCTCCAGTTGGATCTCGTGGAGGCCACGCCCGTTAAGGCTTGCAAGCATGGCATGGTCTTCACGCCGCCTGCCACCACCAATCACCACGGGCAAGCCCTTGAGCTGCGGATAGCGAAGCAGTTCCACCGACGCGTAGAATGCATCCATGTCGAGGTGGGCAATGCGGCGCATGGTATTGATGTGGGTTAGTCTAATTTGAGGAGATCAAATTGTCCCACTTCGCGTGACCTAGGGATTTCCTTGATTGACTGCTCAATATTTATTTCTAAACTGAGCAATCATTTCGGAGAAATACCTTGAAGATCAATGCTTGCATCCCTTTTGCTATTATCGCTTTCATAACGAGTCTACCTCTGACAGCTTTTGCACATGAAGAAGTCGCCGCTCAACCTGCTTGCAAAGAGATCGTTGTTTTCACCGCGAAAAAAATTCACACAATGAACCCTGGCAGGCCAATGGCCAAAGCAGTTGCCACGTGCAATGGGCGCATTGTTGCGCTGGGCGATTCGCTAGAAGCGCTTAAAGATTGGACTACAAAAATCCCAACCACATTTGATAAGCGTTTTGATGCTAAGGTGATTTATCCTGGCTTCATTGATGCTCATCAGCATCCTTTACTAGGTGCGATGACGGCCACCTTGCCAGCCATTGCCGCTTTGAATACTGCGCAGGCGTATGGACCCGATATTCAAGGTGTCAAAAGCGAGGCGGAAGCTTTTGATCGGATGCGTCAATATGAAGCAGCCGAAAAAGATCCTGATAAACCCGTTTTGATTTGGGGTTGGGATGTGCCCGCGATGGGCCGGCACTTGACTCGTGAAGATTTAGACAAAATATCCAGCACGCGACCCGTCTTGGTTTGGGATGCATCGCAGCATCATGGCTATGTGAATAGCGCATTGATTGCGCAGCGAAAAATCCCTAAAGATCTGGCGATTGTAGGTGTTGGTCGTAATGTGGCAGGTGAGCTCAATGGGCAATTTTTAGGGGTTCCCGCTGCGAGTTATGTCCTCTTACCCATACTTGCTAGCAAACTTCAGCCAGCAGAGGCGATGCGGTTGATGCGTTGGCTTGTTGATTTGAATCGCCGAAATGGCATCACCACCACGACCGATCACTCTATGGGTATTTTTAGTACCGACGCAGAGCCTGCGCTTTTGAGCGCTATGTTCAATAACCCAAAGACGCCGCAGCGCATGGTCGCGATTGCCGACATGCGCAGCTTTGTTGCCAAGCACGGCAGCACAGAAAAAGCACTTGAAGTCGTTCGCGCTTTGCAAAAGAAAAATACCGATAGGCTGATGTTTCGAGGAATTAAGTTTTTTACAGATGACAGTTTTAACGGTTTAACGTTCAAGCCTGGTGCGCCTGGTTACATTGACGGCACGGCAGGCCAGTGGATTACTCCGCCCGAAAAATTGTTAGCTGCTATTGAGCCTTGGTGGCGCGACGGGCAACAAATCTTTGTCCACTCGATTGGCGCTGAGGCACAAGATGTCACGATTGCAACGTTACGAGAGCTACAAAACAAATCTCCACGAGCCGACCACCGTTTTACTTTTGAACACGTTGGTATGGCACGCTACGATCAAATCCGCGCGATGAAAGCTTTAGGCGCAAATGCCAATGTAAACCTCTACTACATTTGGTTGCGCGGCGAGTCGTATGCCAAGAGCTTTGGCAGCGATCGCGCTGAAGACCTTTCACCAGTTGGCAGTCTTGTACGTGAAGGTGTCCCGACCACCTTTCATTCTGACTACCCTGTTGCCCCGCCCAAGCCATTGCTAGGGATCACGCTAGGAATGACGCGTACAGGTCAATCGGGCGCAAAAACATTAGGGGTTAATCAGACGCTAACGCTGTCTCAGGCTTTGCGCATGGTGACAGTGGATGCCGCCTATGTTTTGGGCATCGACGATAAAGTGGGCAGCATTGAGCCTGGCAAGCTGGCTGATTTCACTGTGCTGGACAAAGACCCTCACGACGTTAAGCCCGCCGAGATTAAAAATATTCACGTTTGGGGCACGGTAGTAGGTGGACAGGTTTACCCATCGTCTGATATCGCAAAGCCTCAATAGTTAATACGTCCCAGCCTGCAAAATCCCCGTCGTCACGTTATCCAGCTTGGTCACGCCGCATAGCGCTGCCGTCGTCTCTAGTTCTTTTTGAATGATGGTCAGTGCCTTGGTCACGCCTGCTTCGCCATACGCGCCCAAGCCATGCACCATGGCGCGGCCGATGTACACGCCTTTTGCGCCTAGCGCTAAGGCTTTGAGCACGTCTTGGCCGCTACGGATGCCGCCGTCCATGTGGACTTCGATGCCTGCGGCTGTGCCACCAGCTTCATTCACCGCTTGCACCACCGCAGGTAGCGCAGCGATGCTGGAGATGGCGCCGTCTAATTGCCGTCCGCCGTGGTTGGAGACGATCAGCGCGTCTGCGCCAGATTGCACCGCTAGGCGCGCATCGTCTGGGTCTTGAATGCCTTTCAAAATCAGCTTGCCGCCCCAGTAGTTTTTGACCCACTGCACGTCGTCCCAATTGAGGCGCGGATCAAATTGATCGGCTGTCCAGCTTGAGAGCGAACTCATATTTTTGACACCATGCACGTGCCCAACGATGTTGCCAAAACCGTGATGGCGCGTGCCCAGCATCCCAAGGCCCCAGGCGGGTTTGGTCATCATGTTGACGATGTTGGCCAGCGTCAGTTTGGGCGGCGCGGTCATGCTGTTTTTGATGTCTTTGTGGCGCTGCCCCAGCACTTGCAAATCTAGCGTGAGCACCAGCGCCGAGCAACCTGCCGCTTTGGCTCTGTCCATCAAGCGCTCCATAAATTTGCGGTCGCGCATCATGTAGAGCTGAAACCAAAACGGATGGCCATCTGTGCCCTTGGCCACGTCTTCAATCGAGCAAATGCTCATGGTGGATAGCGTGAACGGAATGCCAAACGCTTTGGCGGCGCGTGCGGCTTTGATTTCGCCGTCCGCGCTTTGCATGCCCGTCAAGCCCACTGGGGCGATAGCGACAGGCATGGCCACGGGCACTCCGAGCATCACGCTGGCCGTCGTGCGGCCTTCCATGTTGATCGCCACGCGCTGGCGGAATTTCATATTTTTGAAGTCGTCACTATTGGCGCGGTAAGTGCTCTCGGTGTAAGAGCCCGAATCGGCGTAGTCGTAGAACATACGCGGCGTGCGCGCTTGGTGCACCACGCGCAGGTCTTCGATACAAGTGATTTTTGACAGAGGTGGAATGCAGAACATGGTTTTCCTTTTTGATTCGTTTGAGGCGTTTTGAATTTAAGCCGCCGATTTTTTAGCAGATTTCGGTGGACGGCCACCCTTGAGTCCGTTAGCACGGGAGGCCGTGGATTTGGCCTTGCTGGTAGATTTACCGCCGATGCTGGCAATTTCTTTCATCCACAGTTTTGTGCCAAAGATGCCTGCGAGTAATCCTGCGACGCTGAGGTCGGCATCAAGCATGGGCCAGTGCAGTCCTGTGCCCATGGGGGAGAGTTCGATGGTTTCTAGTTCTTTGGTTTTTGCACCACGTAGGCCTTGAGCCAATTCGCTTGGAAAAGAAAAATCTACGCCATTGCTCAGGCTGATAAACACTCGATTTTTGTCTGCTTCATACCAAGCCATGGTGGCGCGTGGGTGCTTCGCTAAGTAGCGATCTCCGCGCGCTTTGGCCGCTTTAGAGTTGTCGGCAATTTCTTTGTCGATCCAGTTGTCGTCTTGTAATTTATCAGCCATGAATATCTCTCCAAGCTTTTGTAAGCAGCATGCAGTGCCTATCTGCGGTTGCTAAAACCGTTCGCAATTCACGTGGGCTTGGGTTTCCAATAATGTCACGCAGCCAAGGCTTGATGCTTTCGCAATCACCCAAACTCACAACCACTTCCCAATCAGAACCCATAGCGTGCGCGTGCGGTGGTTCATGATCGTTTGGCCACACGATAAATCGAATCCCCGTAATCCTTAAAACGGTAGGCATGCAGAGTATAACCTAAGCGCTTAGGTTATTTGAGATTCAAACGATCTTTGTGACGTGCAATTTGCATTCGCACTTGCGTGGGTGCGGTGCCGCCCAGTGTGCATCTGGCTTCTAGCGAGCCGCGTAGGCTTAAGGCATCGAACACATCGGCCTCGATGTTGGCGTTGAATGTTTTTAATGTCGCAAGGCTCAAGGCGCTTAAATCGATGCCTTCGCCAATCGCGTATTTCACCGCCTTGGCAACGGTCTCGTGCGCATCGCGGAAGGGTAAACCCTTTTTGGTCATGTAGTCGGCGAGATCGGTCGCCGTGGCATAGCCCTTAAGCGCGGCGCGTTCCATCGCTTCGGGTTTGATGGTGACGGACGCCATCATTTCCGCAAAAATGCGCAGTGTTTCTTTGAGTGTGTCCACTGTATCAAACAGCGGCTCTTTGTCTTCTTGGTTGTCTTTGTTATAGGCAAGGGGTTGACCTTTCATCAGCGTAATCAGTCCCATCAAATGCCCAACCACGCGCCCTGTTTTTCCGCGTGCGAGTTCGGGCACATCGGGGTTTTTCTTTTGCGGCATGATGGAGCTGCCCGTGGTGAACGCATCGCCAATTTGAATAAAGCCAAAGTTTTGGCTCATCCAGATGATGAGTTCTTCGGACAAGCGGCTGGTGTGGATCATCACCAAGCTGGCTGCTGCCGCAAACTCAATCGCAAAGTCGCGGTCGCTCACGGCATCTAAGCTGTTTTGGCAGACTTGTGGCTGGCCTTGCTCGTCCACCATGCCAAGCGTTTTAGCCACGCGCTCGCGGTCTAGCGGATAGCTCGTGCCTGCCAGTGCAGCAGAGCCCAGCGGCAGGCGATTGACGCGTTTGCGCACGTCCAGCATGCGCTCGGCATCGCGGGCGAACATCTCGACATACGCCAGCATGTGATGCCCAAAGCTGACGGGCTGGGCGACTTGCAAATGCGTAAAGCCGGGCAGGATGGTGTCTGTATTTTTTTCAGCAATCAAGACCAGCGCGGCTTGTAGAGCGGCGAGCAAGTCCGTGATGAGGTCAATCTCGGAGCGCAGCCACAGCCGTACATCGGTCGCCACTTGGTCGTTGCGCGAGCGTCCTGTGTGCAGGCGCTTACCCGCATCGCCCACCAATTGCGTGAGCCGTGCTTCGATGTTCAGGTGAACGTCTTCTAGATCTAGCTTCCATTCAAACGCACCAGATTCGATGTCCGCTCTGATTTGCGCCATGCCGCGCTCAATAGAGGCGAGGTCGTCTGTGCTGATAATTTTTTGCGCCGCAAGCATCTCGGCGTGCGCCAGCGAGCCCGCAATGTCGGCTTGCCACAGGCGCTTGTCAAAAAACACGCTGGCGGTGTAGCGCTTCACTAAGTCGCTCATAGGCTCGGAGAACAGCGCCGACCACGCTTGGGATTTTGTGTCTAATTGGTTCATACCGTTATTATCCCAGCCTATGAATCTGACTCAACATATCACCATTGCCACCCGTGAATCGCGCCTTGCGCTGTGGCAAGCCAACCATATCAAAACCCTCTTAGAAGCCAAGGGCTGCACGGTCACGCTGCTTGGCATGACGACGCTAGGCGATCAAATCTTAGACAAAACGCTCTCTAAAGTGGGTGGTAAAGGCTTGTTTGTGAAAGAGCTAGAGACCGCGCTCTTCGACGGCCGAGCCGATCTGGCTGTGCATTCGCTCAAAGACGTGCCAATGGAATTACCCGAAGGCTTTGCCTTGGCGGCTGTGCTGGAGCGCGAAGACCCACGCGATGCTTTTGTGTCGAATGACTTTGCCTCGCTGGCCGAGTTGCCGCAAGGTGCGGTGGTGGGGACATCGAGCTTGCGCCGTGCGGTGTTGATTAAGGCACTCAGGCCTGATCTGCAAATCGAACCGCTACGTGGTAACTTAGATACGCGCCTTGGCAAGCTGGATGCAGGCAACTACGCCGCCATCGTTTTAGCTGCCGCAGGACTCAAGCGCCTTGGACTTGGGGCACGCATCCGTGCCGTGTTTGAAACCGAACAGATGTTGCCCGCTGCCGCTCAAGGCGCACTTGGCTTAGAGATTCGCGCGGATCGAAGCGACCTGTTGGCACTTCTCGCCCCGATGATTCACCAGCCAACGCTCTTGGCTGCCTACGCCGAACGAGCCGTCAGCCGTGCCATGGGCGGTAGTTGCTCGATGCCGCTGGCGGCGCATGCGAGGTTTTTGGGTGATGAGATGTATCTTCGTGCTGCGTTTGGCGATGAAGTGATGGGTGTGATTAAACGTGCCGAAGGAAGAGTCAACGTGCGGACGATTGCGGATGCTGAAGCGCTTGGCAAGTCCATCGCCGCGCAATTGCAATGACATCAGCCATGCGAGTCATCGTGACCCGCCCCGAGCCTGAGTGCTCTCGCTGGGTAGAGACCATGCGGTTGGAGGGCTTATCCGCCGTGGCTTTGCCGCTGATTGAAATTGCCAGCATTCCGTTTGTGTTTGATGCAGCACAAAGCTATGACGCGTTTGTGTTTGTCAGTCGCAGCGCCGTTGAAGGTTTTTTTAAAACCGTCAAAAAAGAGGCCTTGCAAGCCAAGCGCTGCTTGGTCTCTGGGCTAGGCACCCGTGCAGCCCTTATCCAGCATGGCTTACAGGCCGATTTAATTGATGCACCAGACAGCCGCTCGAATCAATTTGATTCTGAAGCGCTGTGGGCAGTATCTGGCAAGCGCGATTGGTTGGATAAGCGCGTGCTGGTTGTACGCGGTGCGAACAACCTAGGCGAGCAAGAAGGGCGTCCATGGTTGGCGGATCAATTGACATCTGCTGGTGCGGTGGTCGATTTTGTGGCGACTTACGAGCGCCGTTTACCTAACTTGACAGATGAGCATAGCGCATTGCTGCAAGCCACGCAGGGCGGGGCTTCCCAAGATATATGGCTGTTTAGCAGCAGCCAGTCCATTGCTCATCTCAAGCTCTTGGTGCCCTCACGTGATTGGAAGACTAGCCGCGCCATTGCGACGCACGAGCGCATTTTTATCTCGGCTATGGGTGCAGGGTTTGGCGAGGTCAAAGTCGCCCGCCCTGTGCTGGCTGATGTTGTAGCAACTCTTAAGGCGCTGTGAGCGGATAAAGCTCACATTTACTTGCGCCAATTTGCGTTGCTTGCTTGACGCAATTGGACAGCACATTTTGGTTGAGCTCTGCTTGGCTTCCAGAGCCAGATCCCGTGCTCCAAATCCAACGCCCTTCGTTTGAGGCATAGGCAAGCGCGCGCACTCCCGATTGCCGACGCACACTTTCGGCTGCCGCAATAAGCTCTTTCGGGTACGCCACAGGCTGTGCAGGGCGTCCAGCTAGCCACGCCTTACTGGTAATAAATTCGCGTTGTTCAGTGCTAGGGTGTGGCCCCTCATGTTTGACAGTCACTAGTAGTCGGCAGCTAGCGCCGCAATTGTTAGGAAAGTTAATTTGCATCTTGCCTTTACCTAAATTGAGTGCTTCAATTTGTTGCGCGTTTTGAGGTCCTGTAATGTTGACCTGCCATCCCCAATTGCCTTGTACGCCCTCTAATTCAAGGGTTTGTGGGGTGCCAGGCGTCACCTCAATAACGGCGTTACGTGGCAGCACGTTAAATGGATTGGGCGGTGTTTGAAAAGTCCAGCTTAGCGTGCGAGCAGCTTGGTTAACCAATAGCTGAACACTCACCTCGTATTCAGAGGCGTACTCTAGTGGCGTTGCGGGTAAAAAGAACGCTTCGTTGGAGTTGATCAATCGATCTCTCGTTGAGTCCAGGACTTTCCCAGAAACTATTTGTGGGCTGCTAGATAGCTTTTGCACGTTAAAACGCTGAACTTGAAGTCGTTGTCCTGCCGCTGCATGAACGCTGATGGGCAGGCCTAGCCATTGGCCAGGGCGTTCGGGGGCGGGATCGGGCAATTCATTTTGAAATCCAACACGCCTGACAAAGCTTTTATTGGCAGGGTAAAACGCAATCCAGTCTGCCGCAACTTTGCTTCGTACAGGGCCCTCACCTAATACCAAAACACTGTCGGGTGTATCCACTGCTGCGCCAAGTTGTGACCAAGCGGGGTTTAATAGCCCAGAGCGGTGATAAACCGTTGCGATGAGTTGGTCGACTACAGCGGCCCCCGAATTGTCTCGTTCGTTGAAGATGACTTGTTCGCCCGCTCCGTAAGGGTAGCCTTGATATTTGGTGCGATCACCTAGCGTAACGCCAGTGAATTTTGCATAACCAACACGTTCGAGATGCATTTCAGGCGTTCCATTGGGCGTCACTTTGGACAAAATCGATCGATCTTGTAGTGCCGATAAATATTGACTGTGCGCCAGTGCTGTTTGAGCAAGGGTGTCGTTATGAATGAGTTGACTGAGTCCTAAATCGGCACGGTATTGATTGAGCCTAGCAATAGCGGAAGTACTTGTTTGCGCAAGAGACGCAGCAGCACAAAACACAAAAATAACAAACAAAAAATAACGCTTCAATATAGTCATGACATTTCATTAAACAAAGTGCGAATCGACTCGATACGAGTGCGGTTGACGCCAAAATCTTTACGTCCTAGGCGGCTTGCAGAGCGTACATGGATGACATGACTGGTTTCATCCATAAAAAACTCCACATCATCGGTGAACTGCAAGAGTAGTGTCGTGCATTGAACATAAAGATAGCGCCCAGCATCTATTTTTTTGTTTGTGATTATGGATGTGCGAGGTAGCTTTGCGACAACGCGCTCTAGTTTCTCCCAAGCAACTGAACTATCGCCCGTGTAAGTGATAGCAGCAATGTCGGCGTAAGCCCGCATGGGATGTTCAGGATGTAGCGAAGCTTGACTAGACACACTGTTCTCGGTTTGAGACGGCGGTTTTAGTTTCCCATCAATAACTCCCAAGTTTGTGGGAGTTTTGCCACGAAGTAGGCCCCATTGACCCGACAAGAGTAACAAACCAGCCAAAATAACCGCAATCAATAATATGATGCGAATCAGCATAAATGTCCTCCAAGTTTTTGAAATCAGTGTAATTTATCTTAACTTTAATGGCTGCGCAATATAATTTGTCTTGTAATGAAATTTAGCATACTGATAGCTCACTATTGGCGACTCATGCTCAGCAGCATAGTCGCTTTTTTCTGCGCCCTTACGGTTGTCGGGTGCGGTGGGGCGGCTGGTAGCAGCAGTAGCAATACACCAGGGCTGACACTCACATTGATCAATGCTTCGGGGAGTACGGTTACCAATATGGTGGTGGGTACTACCTATACATTGGTTGCTACCGCATCGCAAACAGGAGGATCGGCTGCCAATGTAGTGGTGACATTTACAGCAGGTAGCTTAGCAAGCTTAACGCCAACTACGGGGACTGCACTCACCAATAGCTCGGGCGTAGCCACGATGGTACTGGTGCCAACTACGGCAGGCGCATCAACCGCCACAGCCAGTGCTACTGTCAACAAAATCACTACAACGGCTGCGACATCAACTACAGCAGCCACGACGACGACGACAAGTGTCGCGGTGACGGGTTCTGCAAATTACTCTGTTACTACTCTTGGGGCATCTGGGACGCCCGCTGTAGTCACATTGAGCGCACTCACTGCGACTTCGGGTTCGACCCTCGGTACATCGCTCACATCTGGTAGCTCGACAGCCCTAAGTGTGACGGTTTACAACAACGGCGCCGCACCAACTACACCAGCTAGCGTTGCCTTTACCACAACTTGCGGGCAGGTCTCGCCTACACCTGCAACCAGCAATGGCAGTGGCGTGGTCTCCGCGACCTACTCTTCAGTGAAAGCAGACGGCAGCTTGTGCCAAGGCTCTCCAGCAGGCACGGTGACTGCCACCACAAGCGGAGTGACCAGTCAAGTTTCGATGTATGTGAGTGCGCCCACAACCGGATCTGTGGCCTTTATTTCTGCTTCACCTACGCAGATTTATTTAAGCGGATCGGGTGCAACTTCACAGGCTACTTTGACATTTAAGGCGCTATCGACTACAGGGACGGCGCTTCCGACTCAGGCTATTGATTTGACGTTAACAGGCAATCCGGGCGGCGTCACTTTTGGTACGCAAGGCAATACAGCTCTTGTTGCGGGTACAACTGATGCTTCTGGCTTAATCACGGTCTCGGTATTTGCAGGCGGGACACCAGGAGCGGTGACCGTTAAAGCGACATGGAATATAAATTCAGCGATTTATACGACCTCGAATAGTCTGTCTATTGCATCGGGTCCACCGCAGCAACGAGCGATGAGTTTGTCGATGACTAATCCTAATATCGAAGGCTGGAATATTGATGGCACCACCACCCAATTGACAGTGCGTATTTCAGATGCTAACGGAAACGCAGTTCCGAACGGAACAGTCGTTAATTTTGTGAGCTCTGGTGGGCAAATTAATAGCACCTGTACTACAGCGCTTGTCGCTACTTTTTCGCAGTGCAGTGTGAATTTTTCAAGTCAAGCACCAAGACCAGCTAACGGACGGGTTGTTGTTCTAGCCTATTTAGAGGGAATTAAAAACTATACCGATACGAATGCTAATAATCAGTACGATGCAGGTACCGATACTCTTAGCGATCAAGGCGATGCTTACCGTGATGATAATGAAAATGGTCAATATGACAGTGGCGAGTTTGTGGTGAGTAAAGGCGGGGCAGTCGTATGTGCTGGTGCTGGAGGGGCTACTCCCAAACGAGTTAACACTTGTACTGGATTGCTTCCCACAACAGTGAGGGCGCAAACGATTATTTTGTTATCTTCTAATTTGCCATTGGTCACGGCTGTTGCAGGACAAGCAAGTTTTACTAGTACTAATGCGCGCGCTTTTAACTTTACGTTGAATGGAACAGCGCAGTCTCTCTTGCCTATGCCCTCTGGCACATCGATTTCCATTACATCTTCAGTGACTGGATGCGGTGTCGGAACCATCACTCCTTCGGCCGTACAGTACGTTGGTGGGGGTACAGATCCAGCGGCTAATGTCGGGTCTGTACATTCCGTGACCTTGACTGGGACACCAGCGGCTGGCGCTACACCTGCTGTGACTTGTAGCGGCGCCATATTGACCATTCAAACAACAACTCCCTCTGGGCGGCAAGGCTCTGCGACAGTTACCGTCCCCTAATGCGACAATCCCCACTTTGAAAATTTCAGGAGTGAGCGGTGGCAGGTCATAGCAAGTGGGCGAACATTCAGCACCGTAAAGGGCGGCAAGACGAAAAGCGGCAAAAAATTTGGACGCGTGTGGTGCGTGAAATCATGGTCGCAGCACGCGTGGGTGGAGGTGATCCGTCCGCCAATCCACGCCTTCGCTTAGCGATTGAAAAAGCCAAGGCATCCAATATGCCTGCGGACACGGTTAAACGCAACATCGATAAAGCCACGGGCAATTTAGAGGGCGTTCAGTACGAAGAAATTCGTTATGAAGGCTATGGCCTTGGCGGCGCGGCCATTATTGTGGACACCATGACCGACAACCGTGTGCGTACTGTGGCCGAGGTGCGCCACGCTTTTTCTAAGCATGGCGGCAATATGGGCACTGAGGGATCAGTCGCGTTTCAGTTCAAACACGTCGGTCAGATGATTTTTGCGCCTGGTACGGATGAAGAAAAATTAATGGAAGCGGCACTGGACGCGGGCGCAGAGGACATCATCACGGGCGACGATGGTGCAATTGAGGTGCTCACAGCGCCGCTTGATTTTGAAACCATTAAGCTTGCGCTAGAGGCTCTCGGCTTTCAAAGTGAAGTTGCCGAGGTCACCATGCGTGCAGATAACGCCATAGAAATGTCGGAGGTTGATGCTGGCAAGATGCAAAAACTGCTAGACGTTTTGGAAGATTTGGATGATGTGCAAAATGTCTTCCACAATGCGGTTTTTTAAACAGTTTTATTTATGAATATCTTAGTAATTGGTGGCGGTGGACGTGAGCATGCTTTGGCTTGGAAGTTGGCGCAATCGCCGCGTGTGCAAATGGTCTATGTAGCGCCGGGCAATGGCGGAACAGCATTAGATAAGTGTCTGCAAAATCTTCCAATCACCGACGTGCATCAGCTTGCCGATTGGGCGCTTGAGCACAAAATCAATCTAACCGTGGTCGGCCCAGAAGCACCGCTGGCTGCGGGTGTAGTCGACTTATTTAGAAGTAAAGGGCTACGTATTTTTGGCCCCACGCAGGCTGCCGCGCAGCTTGAATCATCTAAAGCGTTTAGCAAAGCGTTTATGGCAAGGCACGGCATTCCGACGGCACACTACGATGTATTTACGGACGCAACGCTTGCTGCCGCGCATGCGTATGTTGACAAGCATGGCGCACCGATTGTGGTGAAGGCCGATGGCTTGGCTGCCGGCAAAGGCGTGGTGGTAGCGATGAGCTTGAATGAGGCGCACGAGGCTGTGGACACCATGATTGGCGTAGGCTGCGAGGCAGGCTCGCGTATCGTGATTGAAGAGTTCTTAGCAGGTGAAGAAGCCAGCTTTATTGTGCTGTGTGACGGCAAAAATGTGACAGCGCTTGCCACATCGCAAGACCACAAACGTATTGGTGATGGCGACACGGGCCCTAACACGGGCGGTATGGGTGCGTATTCGCCTGCACCCGTGGTGACGCCTGACGTGCATGCGCGTGCACTGCGTGAGGTGATTTTGCCGACGACTAGGGGTATGGCGAAAGATGGCATTCCCTACACGGGCTTTTTGTATGCAGGCTTGATGATTGGCTCAGATGCAAGCGGTAAGACCAGCATCAAAACGCTGGAATTCAATTGCCGTTTGGGTGACCCAGAGACGCAGCCGATTTTGATGCGCCTCAAATCAGATTTGGTGGATGTGCTGTTGGCCGCTACCAATGAGCATTTGGATGCTATTGAGCTAGATTGGGATAGGCGTACCGCCCTAGGTGTTGTGGTCGCGGCGCATGGTTATCCAGCAAGTCCTCGCACCGGTGATGTGATTACGGGCTTGCCTGCGTTGCCAGTGGACGGTGAAGTGCAAGTGTTCCATGCGGGAACTAAGCAAAACGACGCGGGTGAGTTGGTGAGTTCGGGGGGGCGTATTTTGTGCGTCACGGCAATGGCGCAAACTGTTAAAGCAGCGAAGCAGCATGCGTACGAAGTCGTCGATCAGATCAAAATTGCTGGCTCGCAGCACCGTACAGATATTGGTCACCGCGCGGTGATTGGCTGAAAGCCTTATGGAGACTGGCTTGCCAACAAACATCATTCGGTTTAAGGGCAGCACGCTGGCACGCTGGGTGCTGGGGCTATTTGGCTGGCGTGTGCTGTTTGATGGTGTTCCTGGTCACAAGGGTGTGATTGCGGTATATCCACACACCTCTAATTGGGATTTCCCGATCGGCTTGCTGGCTAAATGGACAATTGGAATCCCTGCTCGATATTGGGGTAAAGATAGCTTGTTTAAGATCCCGCTCATTGGTCGGTTCATGCGCTGGACTGGAGGCATCCCTGTGAATAGAACATCTAAAACAGGCATGGTGACGGATACTGTGAAAGCAATGCAATCAGCAGATTTTTTTTGGTTTGGCGTAGCTCCCGAAGGGACGAGGAAACGCATTGCCGGATGGCGCAGCGGCTTTTACCGTGTGGCCTGCGAGGCAGGCGTGCCTATTTGCGTTGCTTATTTTGATTACCCTAGCAAGACAGTTGATCTCAGGCATTTTTTTGTCCCAACGGGTGATCAATCCGTTGATTTTTCTTGGATGGCAAATGTGCTTCAAGGTAAGCTAGGGCTGAAGCCAGAAAATATGTCGCCAATTGTGTTGCTTAGCGATAAAGTTGCGCGCGATAAATCTTTAATCGTGTCATGAGTCAAAACCATTTAGATTATTTTTCCAGTTTGCAAACGCGTATTACCGATAGTTTGTCTGCTATCGACGGTAAAAGCTTTCTCCGTGATGAGTGGAAGAAAGAGGCAAGCGAGCCGCTGCAAGGCTTTGGAACCACCTGTATCCTAGAAGGTGGTGATGTCTTTGAGCGTGCGGGTTGTGGCCTCTCCAAGGTGAGTGGTGCGAAGCTGCCGCCATCGGCCACGCAGCATCGCCCAGAATTACAAGGCGCACCGTTTGAGGCGATGGGCGTGTCACTGGTTGTGCACCCGCGTAATCCGTATGTGCCGACAGTACATATGAATGTCCGCATGTTGACGGCTACACCTGCAGGCAAGCCGCCTGTGCATTGGTTTGGTGGCGGTATGGATTTGACGCCTTATTACGGCAATCAAGAGGATGCGGTGCATTTCCATCAGACGTGTAGCGATGCGCTTGCGCCTTTCGGTGATGATAAATATCCGCGATTCAAGAAATGGTGCGACGAGTATTTTGTGTTGAAACATAGGCAAGAGCAGCGCGGTGTGGGTGGTGTTTTTTTTGACGACTTCTCTGAGCTAGGTGATCGCTCTATGCTCATGATGCAAGCGGTGGGTGATGCATTGCTTCCAGCTTATTTGCCAATTGTGCAGCGCCGTATGGGTACGGCCTACGGTGATCGAGAGCGAGCGTTTCAGCTCTATCGTCGTGGCCGTTATGCCGAGTTCAATTTGGTGTGGGATCGCGGTACGCACTTTGGTTTGCAATCGGGTGGGCGCACCGAGTCGATTTTGATGTCCATGCCACCATTGGCTTCGTGGGCGTATCAGTACAAACCAGAGGCTGACTCAGCAGAGGCTGCCCTGTATACTGAATTTTTACCTATCAAAGATTGGTTGAACCTCACATGACAAAAAGCATTGGCATTTATGGCGGCGCATTCGATCCTCCTCACCTTGCGCATGTGGCATTGGCCAAGGCAGCAATTGAGCAGTTCAAATTCGATCAATTGCTTGTGATTCCTACAGGGGATGCGGTTCATAAGCGCCGACACTTAAGCCCTGGCCATCATCGGTTGGCGATGGCGCAATTGGCTTTTGCAGATATTGCCCAAGCGGTTGTTGATTCGCGAGAAATCAATCGTGGCGGAGCGTCCTATACCATTGACACTATCATGGAGTTGAACGCAGAGCAGCCCGATGCACGGCTCACGCTCATCATTGGGCAAGATCAGCTTACGGCTTTCCATACATGGTTGCACTATGCTGAAATTTTAAAAAGAGTCAAACTTGCCGTTGCCATGCGGAATGGCACAGTGATGATTTCGCCCAATATTTCTTTCGAATCCATTGAGTTTGCACCGCAAGCTATTAGCTCCAGCGATTTACGGCAAATGATTCGAATGAAGGACTCGCAATTTGCGGCGAAAATGAATCCATCCGTTGCTGCCTACATTCGAGAGCATGAGCTTTATCTTGGTAGCACCTAATTTCTTCCTTTTCTGATACACATTCTCATATGGCTACAAATAAAACCACTAAAAAAACGATAGCACCTGCTGCAAGCGCAGCTCCAGTCAAAATCCACATGGACAAAAAAGACGTGCAAAAGCTGCAGCGCATTGTGGTGGATAGCCTAGAGGATGTGAAGGCTGTCGACATTCAAGTGTTTGATACCGAAGAGCAAACAGCGCTGTTTGAGCGCGTGATTGTGGCAAGCGGCACCTCTAATCGCCAAACAAAAGCATTGGCTGCCAGTGTGCGCGATGCTGTGCGTGAGGCGGGATTTGACAAGCCGCGCATCGAAGGTGAGGAGAATGGCGAGTGGATTATTGTTGATTGCCACTCTATTGTTGTGCACGTCATGCAGCCAGCGATTCGCCAGTATTACCACCTAGAAGATCTGTGGGGCGATAAGCCCGTGCGTATGAAGTTTGGTGCGCCAAAACCTGCTGCGCCAGTCAAAGAAGTGAAAGAAAAGAAGCCTAAAGCTGCTAAAAAACCAGCAGCCAAAAAGTCAGCGCCAGCAAGTGCTGGCAAGCCACGCGGCTTTTCGGGACGACCACCTGCTAAGAAGGTTGCGGCTAAAAAATCCGCAGTACCTGCTAAGAAAGTAGCGGCCAAAAAAGTGCCAGCTAAAAAGGTTGCCGCTAAAAAGGCATGAAGTTAGTGATCGTGGCGGTCGGGCAAAAAATGCCTGACTGGGCACAAACGGCGGTGGATGATTACGCTAAGCGTTTTACCAATGATTTGCGCCTTGAGATTAAAACCGTTAAAACTGAAACCCGTACAGGGCAAGGTCTAGAGGCTATCTTTAAAGCTGAGCGTACGCGTATTGACACGGTACTGCAAATGCTTCGCAATCCAAGAATTGTTGTGCTGGACGAGCGCGGCACCAGTCTCACGACCATGCAACTTGCCGCCAAAGTTAAAGATTGGCAGCTTGGCGGTGACGATGTGACGCTGATACTCGGTGGACCTGATGGGCTAGAGCCTGCGTTCAAAAAAGCGGCGCATGAGCGCATCAAGCTCTCTGACCTCACTTTGCCGCACGCCATGGCTAGAGTACTGCTGACTGAGGCGCTGTATCGTGCGTGGTCAGTCAACGCAGGGCATCCGTATCATCGGGAGTGACTATGAAAAAACATTTCATCTATCTTGCCTCCCAAAGCCCTCGTCGTGCTGAACTGCTAGCGCAGTTGGGCGTTAACCATCGTTTATTGCTGGCCGATATTGACGAGGATGCGGAAGGATTAGAGGGTATTCATGGCCTAGAGGCTCCCGCCACCTACGTCCAGCGCGTAACAAAGCTTAAACTTAATGCTGCCGTGGCGCGTGCCAAGCGGCGTGGTCTTTGGACAAAACAAGAGGCGCAGTTGATTTTGTGCGCCGATACCACGGTGGCGATGGGTCGCACCATCTGCGGTAAGCCAGAAGATGCAAAGGCTGCGGCGCAGATGCTGCAAGCACTCTCTGACAAAACGCACCGTGTGTTGACCAGTGTGGGAGTGGCTTGGCGCGTCGGTACGCAAGTCAAAACTGGTTTTGTATTGTCAGAGTCGCGCGTTACGTTTGCGTCGCTCTCCAAAGCCGATGTGACGGCATACATAGCCACAGGTGAACCTTTTGGCAAAGCGGGCAGCTATGGCGTGCAAGGCAAGGCGGCCGCGTTTATTTCAAGCATCACAGGCAGCTACAGCGGCATTATGGGATTACCGCTGCATGAGACGGCGTTGCTTTTAAAACAGGCAAAGTTTTTATGATGACAGCCGCTGTTCGCGTCCCGATTTTGACGTACCACCAAATCGATGCCATCCCTCCCAAGCGAGATGCGACGGGCGTTCGCACACCGTACCGCAGTTTGATTGTGTCGCCTAGCAGCTTTGCGCGGCAGATGTGGCTACTCACAACCTTGGGCTATCGCGGCGTGAATATGAGTGAGGTCATGCAGTATTTGCGCGGCGAAAAAACCATAGCCTTGCATGGCAAGGTTGTCGGCATCACATTTGATGACGGTTATCAGAACAACCTTGCCCATGCCCTGCCTGTGCTGGCGCGGTATGGTTTTTCCTCGACTTGTTATGCGGTGAGTGATATGTCTGGTGGATCGAATACATGGGATGCAGAGAAGGGCATAGGCGTGAAGCGTTTGATGACAGCGCCCGAGCTGTGTGAGTGGATTGAGGGCGGGCAAGAAATTGGTTCGCATACCCAGCATCACGTTAACTTGCTAGAGAGCGAGTCTGCCATCGCTCAGGCTGAGATTCTTCACTCAAAGACACAGCTGGAAGCCATAACAGGCGTGG
>CANBRV010000017.1 GCA_947372005.1 Comamonadaceae bacterium
CGCATTCGTCAAAATGCGCCAAATGTAGATCCCAAAGCCTTTGATACGCCCGAATTTAAATATGCATCGCTTGAGCAGCTGGTAAAGCGCCGAGTGCTGGCAACAGCAGCACAAAAACTGCACCTAGGCGTAAGTGATCAGAAGTTGGCCTCCGAGTTATTACAAAACCCAGTATTAGCAGCGCTACGTCTGCCAAACGGGAAAATCGACGAAGCAAAATATAAAGAGTTATTAGCCCCGCAAGGTTTGACACCTCAGGGGTTTGAGGCGCGTGTGCGCTCAGACTTATCGGTTCAGCAAGTACTTCAAAGTCTCGCTACCAGCGGCATGGTTCCTGCTGGTTTAGCTGACGTTGCATTAAATGCTTATTTTGAAAAGCGTGAAGTTCAAATCTTAAAATTTACGCCAGAAGATTTTGCTAAAAAAATAACGCCAACGGCACCCGAGATTGAGGCTTTTTATAAAAGCAACAGCGGCTTGTTTCAGGCGACCGAGACAGCCTCTATTCAATATGTTGTGCTGGACGTGGAGAGCATTAAAAAAACAATCACTTTAAATGAAGCTGATGTTAAGAGTTACTACGAACAAAATGGCGACAAATTAAGTGGCGCTGAGGAGCGTAAGGCGAGCCATATTTTGATTGGAGCCACCAAAACAGCTAAAGCCGACGACAGATTAAAGGCGAAAAAACAAGCAGAAGAGTTACTTCTACAACTCAAAAAAGCACCAGGCAGTTTTGCTGATCTAGCCAAGAAAAATTCGCAAGATCCTGTATCTGCTGCAAACGGTGGTGATTTAGGTTTTTTTGCTCGTGGCTCCATGGTTAAGCCATTTGAAGATGCCGTGTTTGCTATGCAACCCAAGCAAATAAGCGATGTCATTGAATCTGATTTTGGCTATCACATTATTCAATTGGTAGAGATTAAAGCGCCGAAGAAGCGTAGTTTTGCCGAAATGAAAGCTGAAATAGAGATGGAGCTTAAAAAGCAAATGGCGCAGAAAAAATTTGCGGAAGCTGCAGAAGTATTTACCAATACGGTCTACGAGCAATCGGACAGCCTCAAGCCTGTGGCCGACAAGTTAAAGCTTGAAATTCAAACTGCGCAGAACGTAACCCGTCAAGCGTCGCCGAATATCCGTGGCGTACTTGCAAACACTAAATTTTTAGGAGTTCTCTTTTCGTCCGATGCGATTGATAAAAAGCGCAATACAGAGGCGGTTGAAATGGGCGGCAATCAATTGGTGGCAGGCCGAATTGTGAGTTACACCCCCGCGCAAACTCAGCCTTTGGCAGATGTCAAAGATCGCGCACAAGCGATGCTGATCTCGAGAATGAGTTTAGATTTGGCTCGCAAAGAGGGCGTGGCTAAATTGGCTGAACTGAATGCGGGCAATGCGAGCGAGATTTTACCCGCGCAGATAAGTGCGCCGATTGTCGTATCGCGTGATGCGCTGCAGCAGCAAAGCCCTAAGCTTGTTGATGCAGTATTGCGCGCAAATAGCGGCAAGTTGCCACTTTGGTTGGGTGTTGACCTAGGCGCCGAAGGATACCGTGTAGTGCGCTTGACTAAATTGGTGGAAGGCAGTCCTGTGGCCGCCGCGCAAAATCGCGATCAATATTTGCAAGTTTGGTCTAATGCCGAGAACACCAGTTATTACGAATATTTGAAAGATAAATTCAAAGTGCAAATTAAAGTCACAAAGCCCGACGCTAAAACAGACTCAAAAGCAAAAGCGGCTTAAGTTTCGTTTTATAATCTAGCATGATTTTTACGGTGGCTGTAGCTCAGTTGGTAGAGTCCAGGATTGTGATTCCTGTTGTCGTGGGTTCGAGCCCCATCAGCCACCCCAGTTTTAAAGGGATTTCGGGATTTTAGTTATCCACACCCCTTAGAAATGCGGAAATCATTTCCGCATTTCATGCACTTAAAACTATCGAGTGGGGCTAACGTACTCCCCATTACGCCGATAAACTTCCCTTGTGATTCGCTCTTTTGAATGCCCTAGCAACTTACTTGCTTGACTCAAATCAGCAATATCCGATGCGGCTTTTGATCTGGAATCACTAAAACGGAATTGTTTGATGTCTGATACCAGATTTACATTTTTAGCGGCCATTGCAATAGCTATTGATTTCTCCTTGGCTTTTGCTAATCGATCATGCAGCATTTGTTTGGATAAAGGAATCGCCTTAGAGTTTTTAGCGCGATAAGGTCTCACCGCAATAATGGTTCCCCCATACCCTTCGATAGCGGTTCTCGAGCGAATTCTTTCGATTAATTTTGAAAACTCTCCTTCAATAAGAATTCTTAGCCTTTTTCCTGTTTTTCCTTGTATGACAAGGACATTGTCTGGCGATATATCCGTCCATTGCATTTTGAAAACATCACCAGGTCTTTGTCCAGTTAAAAAAGCTAGATCCATTGCATCTTGAAGTGCGGGTTCTGCACTCTCGCGTATGGCTCCCCATACCTCATCGTTGGCGTAAAAACTGCGAGGATTCTCTTTATTTTTTCTAACGCCTTTAGTCGGATTTAGCATCTCCGTTAGTCCCCACTCAATGGCGTAGTTGTAAATCGCCGATAGTAAAGACATCTCTCTGTTTGCTCGAACTTTCGCGCTTCTGTTGCGTCTGTACTCTGCAATGTGCATAGGCCGTAGTGCATCAATGGGTGCGTTATTGAATGACTTACGAAGTTGTTTCAGTTCTTGCAAATTCGTTTTTTGTGTGCCTATCGCCTTTAGAGGAAGAACCTCTTTTTCATATCTGTCAAATATGTACTTCATTAGATGCGTGTTAGTCGGTGGTGGTGGTGCATGGCTTAGTTCCGCCCATTTTTTAATGGCCACGCCATAGTCTGTACCCAGTGCTATTTCAATACGTTTACCCGCATCGTTTCGCGCTTCAAAGTAGTAGCCTATCCAAGTTTTTCCACTTTTAAGAATACGTTTGCGAGCCCGCATGAGTGGTGGGATATGATTTTTAGGAGTCATTTGATTTGAGTGGTGTCTAGCTGCCAAGTGGGAGATTTGAAATTGCTTTGCGGCTCTTTCCCGGAAAGTTTTTCACGCAGGTAGGCTCGTCCTACAATGGGTCGTCGAACGGCGTTGAGAAAGTAAGTCCATTGATATTTGTCAAGCCACTCAATTTGTTTAGCTATACGACAGGACCCAATTAGTAAACTTAGATCTTGTGGTGATATCACTTCGCTTTCGGTCGTCAAATTTATGTTGCGCATAATTGTTGCCTCTGAAAAATGAGAGAAAAAAAGGGGGGGGGGGGTTGTTGCTCACTGAAATGCATCTAGGCAAAAAAAATTCCAAAGTTTTTAAAGCAACATTTTTTGGATTTGAGAAAATATTTAAATAAATATTTGAAAGACGATTGAAATTCATTCAATCAGTTTGAAGTAGTTTTTGGCTTGTCAAGCTGAGCGGCGGAGCACCTAAATTGAAATGGGTGTTAGCAAAACTCAGAAAAGCACAGGGACTGTTTACTGAAGTAGATAAAACTGCATGAATATTGGGCACGAGGCGTGCTCACGCATATCATTTACAGATAGCTGTAAAAAGAACCTGTTAAGTTTTTGTACAGAAGTCAAGGAGACGAACAAAAAGTAAGTCTCAAACTTTGAGCAAGCTAGAAAGGTGCTCAACTGAATTTAAAAATTGCGCCGTAGGCGCGTGAAAGAGGCTTAATGATAAGCTCAAAATTTTAAAAATAGGGTGCAAGATTTAGTGGACTCCGATTTTTTGTAGGCTTTGTAGCTTATTTGCAACTTCGAGTCCTTGCCTTGGGCATACAAATTCCATGGCATTTAAGACATCACATGCACCTATGCAGCAAATTTAGTAAACGTGAAAGTCGTGATTTGGGGTAATTACGTGACCGTTCTAGTATCCAATTACTGGCTAAGATTTTCGGGTACTTTATGATTTGCATAAAGCCCTCTACCGTTCTCGTCTGCCATCAAATTTAGCTCTGCGTAATAAAGGAGCTTTGCAGCTCTTAATCGAGAGGGCAACGCATCCAGCAATTTAGTTACTCTGGGATAAAGGATGCTTGATATTGTGAGATTTAATCTTGAAATTTTATCTTCCATTTTACTTTCCTTGTGTGTTGATAGCTATTGCGGGATGTCACAGTCGACTAGATTTTGCATTACCTAATGTCTAAAACTTTAAAAGTTACAGCCCTCTTAGATTTTTGCGCAAAATAAGTCTCTTTTATCAAAAGATTGAGAATATTAAAATTGAACATTCATCTGTTCAAAAGTTGCCATTAGAAATTTAGGTAGTGCCTCAGTTTGAAATTGCATTTTGACGAAGTTTGCAAGAGTCGCGTTTTTTTAGCGACGGGTTCAGATATAAGCATAACGATTTCCGTCGAGCTCCAAACGTGATCGCTGATTTCAGCTTCCATGCGGGCGTTACGCGAAGCGGTTTATGAATTTTGGTAAAGCTGTAATATGTGAACTGCAAAGCCACGACGTGAGATTGATTCACTAGCCCCGTCGAGTCGGCTTGGTAGCAACACTGCTCAGCAGACTACCTGCGTGGACTGTGCCAAGGAGCACACCACCGTTCTCCGGCTTTGCGTCTGACTGAGCATGATCACTGAAAACTTGCAGGGCATCGTTGGAAAAGCTCAACAACAGACTGTCATCATCGGATGACCAATCGCTCAAGTACCGCATGCTGGGCATCCTTCATGATGTGGCGGGAAGCAATCATTCAAGTTCACGGCACGTCACTGATCAAGAAAGCAAGTCCTGAAAGATGGAGTGTCTCTACCATCGACCCACGCTTGAACGGACGCAGACACAGGGGAAGGGGCATACAGGCCTTCGCAACCATGCCCCCTAATACTGTACATCCAGCGGCGCCTCGATATGCAGCGCGAACAAGTATGCTCCATCGAGGCTTTCAACAATGCACGTACTACCAAGCCGGCACCTTCAATCCAATCAGGATTGCTGCATGGCTTCATCAAATGTCCCATGTTCAAAGATTCTTTTATATGCAAATGCTTCTGAAAATGCTGTCATCACTTTTGCCCCTTTCTCACGATAAAAAGGCTATCGGATAGTCTCTTTCTTTGCCACGGCAGTGCCCATACCACCAATAACATCAATTCAAAATGACAAACTTGCGTCTTTTTTAATATTGAATTCATTCAAAAACACAAATGAGACGCTAATTGATGTCCCAAAAGTGTTTATTCGCGCTTTTGTTGTTAATTGTGATGGGGGGATGATTAAAAACACAAATTAGACATTCATGGATGTCTTAAAAGTGCTTAAACGTGTTTTATGAAGCCATTTTAAAATTTGACACAAACGTATGAATGCTGCATTAACGCAGACTGTGGCAAAAAAGTAAAAATCGCATGCTTATTTAAAAATTCATTGCGTATTTTTAAATAACGAGCTACAGTACGGCTTCCTCCACGCGCTACGCGCAATTTTTTACATGAGCAATCATGCACGCCACTTTTTTGTAAGTGGCTTTTTTTTACAGCCTTTGCGCTTTCTTTTGGCCAATTCACTTGAATGCATTTTAAATGTTTTCAAGGGTGAGGTTGAATGCTGGAATTTAAATTCCCTATAAGTCAATGACTTAAGCAGTGTGTCTTTGATCATTGAGTGTGAAAATGCTGCTTGATTACAAATTGACTGTAGACACTTTCGATAAACATAGCTCTTTTAAATAGCTACTAGTCGAACATTTGCGCCCATTGGGACAATATCTATACAGCCTATTAATAATAACTTTTTAAGACCGTGAGGCACACGGCACCTGCAATACCAGTCCAATACATCGCGGCTAGAGCAAAGCAGGTGAAAGCAAAAGCATGACGCGTCGCACACGCAAAAAGCTAAACGTTTAACAGCACGAGCAAGCTGTAGAAATTACGAGTTAGAAGCGAAAGCTAGGCTGACTCGCTCGCGTAAGCGAGATTCTGTGCAAGGTCAATGCACAGGATGAATTCAAACTATGTACGCCGAAGGAAGACGACTGCCTCATTTGCTGGGCCAAAGCAAACAGCGTAGCTGCTGTCAAAGCTACAAACCGATGGAATGTGCGCCATCACTCAAAAACCCAAAAACTGGTGTGAAAGCGCCGGCGCAGCCATACGTGCTGCAAAAGAAAGGATAAAGCCATGACAAACTATAAACACCATGACTGGAAGCGCGACCTCAATCGAAGCATTCTTGCTGATACCAAGCTCGGTCGTCAGCTAGGTGAGCTATTCGCGGAGCATTTAAGAGGGGCAACCAGTAACAGCCGCACTACAGATTCACCGCTGAGCTTCAAGACGCAAAATTCAAAGTGCAAGGCGCTCATCAACGCGGTCATTTTTTTAAAAAATTTGAAAAAGACGCCAATTCACAGTTTGTGGCAGATTCAAGCGCATCACATTAACGCGCTATGTGCCGCTTGGGTGTCCGATGGCAACACGAAAGGTGGGATTGAAAACAAACTCTCTCACATGCGCTCGCTTGCAAAATGGCTTAGAAAGCCACACTTGGTACCAGATACAGATCGCATTCCTGAAATTGACCATTTGCCTATACGGAGCGGTATTACAACGATCGACAAAAGTTGGAATGGCAACAAGGTAGACGTGGGTGAAACAATTGAAGCGGCCATGAGGTTAGATGCTCATGTGGGTGCGCAGTTGCTTTTGCAAATCACCTTGGGTTTACGCAAAGAAGAATCTTTCTTGTTCCGACCAAAAGCACCGCTTATTCAAAATGAAGATGGATATACAGTTTTGATAGAGCATGGCACCAAAGGCGGTCGTGTGCGTGAAGTTCCTCTAACGAATTCAATGCAAAAAGCCGCATTAGATTACGTAATAATCTTTGCCAACTCAAAAAGTGGGACAACGATTCCATTAAATTACACGCTCCAGCAGTGGGACAACCATTACAACTACGTTGTGAGAAAGCTTGGCATTACCAAAAAAGACAGCGGTGTTACCTCACATGGTTTGCGGCATCAAAATCTACAAGGAATTTATAAAAAAATAACGGGTTTCGATGCGCCAGTGAAGGCCATAGTTGAGAGTGTCGTTTCAATCAACGCACCCTCTAATCACGATGATGCTCGTCAAATTGTCGCGCTTGTCGCTGGTCACAGCAAACTTTCCAAGAGCAACGCTTATCTTGGAGCCATAAAGCGAACAACGGGCGGCAAGCGAAAAAGTAAGCGTGAGAGCGTGACCGACGAGATGATTTTGGAAGGGATTAAAAAGGCAAATGGCAATAAAAAACTGGCAGCCAAAACACTCGGGATTAGTCGTCCTTACATCTACCGGCGGCTGGACCTCATCGCGCAGGCCGAAATAAAGCGTCAGGCATTATTTTTAACAAGTGTAGATTCCGCGTCTCCCCCCAATCGTTGAGTTGCATCTTTAATCCTCAAAATAACCACCTTGCGGCTTTTGGGCCGCAGGGTGGCGGTTGGTTATTATTGTTTCGTCATTTTAATTTCTGAGATGAGCATGCCGCTTGACGTGTTACCAGTCCCAATGAATGTTTTTTCATCCACTCGTTTCAGTGAGACATGAAAATCAGGGCAGCCGTGGAGGGCTTTGGAGTAGGCTGCAACAAACTTTAGCTCGCTATCGGTCGACGATGTCACCGTGACTGGTGCAACCATATTCAAGCAGTTGTTACCACTCATTTGCGTCCGCCATGTGCCTTCCAAACCTTTCAAGACAATTTGCGCTGCAACCGAGAACGTTCGCCCATAGGCGTTAACGCCAAACCGCGCCTTGTACTCACCATCAACGCTTTTCACGGCGGGGCTTGCAGGGACTAAAGGTTCAACCTTGGCATCTTGTGCTTGTACCTGTGCGGCAGCTAAAAGCAATAAACTAAAAATGAGAGCGAGAGTTTTTTTCATACGGTTTCCTTTGAGAAAAAGCTCAACTGAAAGAAGTTTTCAGTTAGAAGCCTTATTCAAGATAGACCTTTAAAAAGCTTGTCAAGCTCAAAAATATTGACATTCAATAGATCATCACAATCGAAAGAAAGGCTGATGCTAATAGTTATTTACTGAACAGCAAATATAAATTTATAAATAAATATTCGTTATAATTTGATTATTCACTGAACAGCAAATAATCCCCTATCATGATGCATAAACATTCCATGACTGAACACCAAATGATTGGGCAGTTTCTTGAAATTCTTCAAGAGCTGCCAGGGGTAGACGTGGGCATAAATCGTAGAGGTGCTGAAGGCTCGAATGGCAACCGTAGATATGATGCTACGATAGATCTGCAGGTGGGAGGTAAGTCCATCGCCTTGTTGATTGAAGTCAAAAAAACCGTGTACCCACGAGACATCCATCAGTTGCTCTGGAAGTTCAGGGACGTCAGTGATAGCCGTCCAGAGAGACAAGGTAACGAGCCTTTGTTACTCTTGATTGCAGAGTCTATTTCTCTGGGAGCCAAGGAACTGCTTAAAAAGGAGCGGATTGGGTACTATGACAGCGGCGGTAGCCTCTATTTGCCTGCACCAGGAGCATACCTTTACATTGACAAGCCACCACCCAAGTCCCTGGTGAAATCGGTTCGTTCTCTGTTTTCAGGACGACGCGCACTGGTACTTCATGCATTATTGGCTCGGCATCAAGACTGGTTTAGCGTCAAAGACCTCGCGCAACAAGTGATGGTGTCTCCAGCCACCACTTCACAAGTGCTGACGGAACTGGAACGTTTTGACTGGGTGGTATCGCGCGGCCAAGGCCCCAACAAAGAGCGTCATCTACGCGAGCCCACAGCGTTGCTAGATGCATGGATGCAGCAATTCGCAGCATCTGTTCGGCAGCCAAACCTGCGTCGTTACTACGTGCCAGCTATTCAGGCGGCCACGCTACTCGAGCGGGTCGGCGAAATCTTCAACGTACATCATGCCGAGTACGCGATCAGTTACGAAGCTGCCGCTCAGCGCTACGCTCCATTTCTCTCTAGCGTTTCTCAAGTTCGTGCACGGCTGCTGATTGGTAAAAATGCTGATGCAGCCATTGCCGATCTTGGCGCGCGCATGGTCAACGAAGGTGCTAATTTGATCATTATTGATGCACAATCGCCAAACGAGTTGCTATTTCGCGAACAAATCGGTGATATATGGCTGGCCAGCCCAGTTCAGGTCTACCTCGATTTGATACATGGCGAAGGTCGCTCCAAAGAAATGGCCGAACACCTTCGCAAGGAAAGGATAGGCTTTTGATGACCAAACCCGCAACTCTCTCAGGTTATAGCGATCAGTTCACCCTTGACTGTGAACGTGTTCTTGTGACGCTGCTTCGTGGGCTGGGCCCGTGGAAGGACTCCATCTACTTGATTGGCGGTTTGACTCCAAGGTACTTGGTCACTGCTCGGCCACCGCAAGTGCCCGCGCATGCGGGCACCTTAGATGTCGATATTGTGATTGACCTGCAAATCCTAGCCGACACCGAGGCTTATCACACTCTGGAGGACAATCTTAAAAGAATGGGTTTCGATCGCGCCGAAAACAATGAGGGCAGAAAACTCTCTTGGCGTTGGCAATCCCATACTGAACACGGTGCGCTGATGGTGTTAGAGTTGCTTGCAGATGCGCCCGATATCACTGGAGGTAAGGTACAGCCTCTGCCAACCGAAGGCACGATTTCTGCGTTGAACATTCCTCATTCATCTATTGTTTTCGACTTCCACCAGATCACCGAGATTCAGGCCGAATTGTTGGGTGGAAATGGCGTGGCGACTGAGAAGATTAAACACGCCAATCTTGTCAGTTTCACTTGCTTGAAGTCCTTTGCCTACGATCAACGTTTTGAGCGTAAGGATGCACATGATTTGATTTATTGCATCGAGCATGCGCCCGAGGGGATTGACGAAATTGCGGAGGCATTTCGTAAGGCGCGTGATGGCAAACACGGTGCGGTGATTGAGGCTTCGCTGGTGATTCTGCGCGATCGATTCGCACAGGATGACAAAACAGAAGGTTATCGCAAAGATGGACCGGTGTCGGTCGCCAAATTTGAGCTTGGTGAGAGCGAAGAGCCTAGCCAACGCGATGCGAGGGCATTACGTCAGCGTCAGGTGAACGACCTTATCGAGCGGCTTCTTCGGCAAATCGGATAGGGGTACATCGTGGCTCAAAGTGATTTCGTTGGCATTAACAAGTCGCAATAAAAAAACGCCCATCCAAAGATGGGCATCCATCTCAAGTGCAGCGCTACTTCAAGTTTAAGAACGGAATAGCTGTTGTCGTTGTCGTCGGCAGCTTCCCATCCCACTTTTGAATCGCCTGCAACTGCACATAGTTTGCACCGCCGCTGCTTTGAATCGCCTGCGATTGAATGGAGATGGCTTTAGCTTCACCCTCAGCCTGAGCAATACGGCTTTTGGCCTCCACTTCAATACGCTGCAAGTCCTGCTCGGCTTTAAGCTTCTTTTGCGCAGCCACCACCTTGGCTTCAATGGCTTGTTGATACTCTGAAGAGAAGCCAAAGTTGGTGATGGCCACACCCACAATATCAATGTGGTGAGGGCTGAGCTTAGAGCGAAGCTCCGCCAATAGCTCGCTACTAATCGCATCTCGCTTGGTCAGCAGCTCTTCACTGTCGTGTCGCGCGGTTACCGCCCGCAGGCTCTCACTGACGATGGGTAGCAGAATCGTCTCACCAATCGTATTGCGATAGTTGCGGTAAATGTTAATCACGTGATCACGTCGAATCCGCCAGTTCACCGCCAAGTCGGTGTGAATGACCTGCAAGTCTTTAGTCCCCGCTGACTCTTTAGGCAGCGAAGCCTTGAAGGTTTGAAGAGACATCTCTTGCACTCTGGCGAGTGGATTGATCAAATGTGCACCTTCAGATAGAGGCTCGTCTTGAATTTGGCCAAACAGGGTTTGCACCCCCACGCTCCCAGAAGGGACTTGGGTAAACATAGAGAACACAAAGCCAAAGACTAGGGCAGCGCCAGCGATATAAGCGCCTTTGCGCAGATTGAATAAAAACATGATGATTCCTTTAATGTGAATGACGAAGCACTCGGCTAAGTAGAAATCTCAACGCGTGGTCGAGTTGGAGAAGCTTGTCCCGTACACCTTTGGAATAGATGAGTACTGCCATACCTATGAGGATGAGGGCTGTGGTTTGAAGGGGTTCATTGCCCTTTAAATGGGTAAGCAAACTTTGCAGTGCGTCCGTGATGTCAATATCCATGATGTTTCCTTTAAAAATGAGTCAGCGAAATACCAACTCTGAATTTCAGGCTACGCCGTTTTTTTTGATGTCAAGTCGAAAAAAGCAAGAAAAACATCTCCGTTAGGAGCCTCAGGCAGTTCGAGTGCTGCTGTACGCACTGCGGTATAGCGTTGTTTGGCATTGCCGGCATTTGTGAATCAACATCCCGTCGTGGGACTTGGTAAAGTGCTGGAAGCGAATATGAGCACTGCCACAGCGATAGCAACGAGTACCCGTGCGAGTTCGAGATTCTGGGTGAGCATCCCAATACTCCGCCAGGGTAGGCCAGTTCTGCCATTTTTTAAAGTTATCTTTGTACTCACCCCATAACCACCAGTAGAGGCTAAAGAGAACGAGGTACAGGATGAGGAAGGAAATAGCTTGGCTAATGACAAAGCTGACAAGTGCAGACATAAAGAGCCTCCTGTGTTTGAGTTCAGCACGATTGCTGATGGCTCTTTAAACAAAGTACGCTGATTTTTTTGATGTCAATCTGTTTCTATCTTGACAATTAATTATTTCGCTCTGGTGCAAGGTTGAATTTGGGAATTGAAGTAAATGAGAATTAACCAGATAGATGCGCTCATACGAGGCAACGCCGAGGTAGGACGTGTCGGTCATGTCTAGCGCCTCCAATCTTCATTGGCAAAATGAAGATGAACACCCATTCAAACAACTTAAATAGGCTATTGGCAGAATTTTTTGCGCGTGAGACGATCAAAAATCAAATGTATGTGCAGCCAAGAACAATGCTTGCGTTGCCGTTTAACGATGATCTACTATCACTACACCACGCAGCATGGCGCCTTTCATATTGCGCACTCGGGAAAAATTTTAAAAGGTCAAGGCGCACTGGCTGATGGCTCGGCGATAGCGCCTCAGTTGGGTGTTAATTTAACAACAAGCCCGTCATGCATTGGGCACGGTCTTCACTTAGGTCAAAAGCTGAGTGCTACGTTAATTCAAACACTGCCATCAACCGTCTGGGTTAAAAGAAACCCACAAGACCTAGCCGACATTCACCTGCTAGAACACTCGGCGTATCGATTGGAAGTCGAGCTAGAGTCCGATGACTATTTGCTTCAATCGGCAACAGACTACTACAAGCACAATCCACGTTTGCTTAAAACTCTCGCATTGACCGGACATAATCCATTGTTTGATTATTTGACCGAAAGAGAGAAAAATCATTATCTATTCGCTTTCCTAAATGGCGAGCTGCAAGACATGTCGTCAACTTGGTATTACTACTTTGATGATATCGTCGCCTCTAAAATTAAGTCAATTTCCAGAGCATCTTCTTTCGATGTATACAGCCAAGCACTCTCGTGTGCTGAGTGGCTAGAGCTATGGGAGCAAGAGGCGAATCTAGTCCGCCATTGCTCAAAAATGTAAGGCGTAGCGCTTTGAGGTGGCTCACCTAGGACAAACCCGCTGGCTTATTTTTGCTACAGATAAAACCCAAAGACCCCAATAGGATCGCTGCACCTCAACTCATCAAAGTGCGCACTGTGACTCCATTGTTTTTGTTGGTCTCTCTCCTCATCTCCAGCCTAGCAGCCCCCTTGGGACATGCCCAAAGCATGACCACCGCCGGCCAGTTTGCTGTCTCCCCTAGTGGAGCCGCCACCTACAACATCCCCGTTCAAATTCCCCCGGGTATCGCCGGCATGGAGCCGCGCCTCTCTCTTAACTACAACAGCCAAGGCGGTAACGGACTCTTAGGCATAGGCTGGAGTTTAGGCGGACTCTCTAGCATCACCCGCTGCGCACAAACCAAAAGCCAAGATGGCAAGCGAGGCGCCATCAGCCTAAGCACCAACGACCGCTTTTGCCTAGACGGACAAAGACTCATGCTCATCGCTGGCAGCTACGGCACAGCCAATAGCGAATACCGCACAGAGATCGAGAGCTTCAGCCGCATCACCTACAGCGGCACCAACTTCACCGTGCAAAGCAAAGCAGGACTCACCATGCTTTTTGCACCCGTGCTCACAAAAACCGCCGTCATCACATGGGGGCTCAGCAAAATCACCGACGTAGCGGGTAACTACCTCGCAGTTAGCTACAACATCGACAGCACCAACAACCAATTTCAGCCAAGCCGTATTGACTACACCGGCAATAGCAGTCAGCAGCCCACCAACTCCGTTCAATTCACCTACGACAGCACCAGACTCGATGCAGTCCCCATGTACTTAGCAGGGGTGCAAATGAAGAGCACCCAGCGACTTGCCAAAGTGGCGACCTATGTGGGATCCAACAAAATCAAGGAATACCGACTGGCGTACAGCGCGCAGGCCAATGCGGGGGACAGAAGCAAACTAGCCAGCGTGACAGAGTGCGACGCGGTAGGGGTATGTTTGCCAAGTGTGAGTGTGGGGTGGGAGACCAGTGGCAATAGCTTTAGCACTTATGTGCCTTCGCTGTATTTTCAGTCTGGCAATGCATCAATTTATGCAGAAGCTAATCGAATTTGGTTTGTGGATGCCAATGGTGACGGCTTCCTTGACCATGTCCTTAGAGATAGCGCTGGGGGCATTAACGTTGCTTTGTCTAATGGCGCACGTTTTGTGTCCACGCCTTCATTTAACTATCAATCAGGCGCGGCTGCGCTTTACGGCGAGACCAATCGAATTTGGTTTGCCGACATCAATGGTGATGGCATGGCAGATCATGTGGTGAGAGATAGCGCAGGCGGTATCAATGTAGCGCTGTCAACAGGCACAAGCTTTATCTACACCCCTTCGTTTAACTTTAATGCAGGCGGAACTGCATCCATCTATGCTGAAAACAACAGAATGTGGTTCGCGGACGTGAACGGAGATGGCTTGCTTGATTTTGTGATCCGAGATAGCGCAGGCGGTATGAATGTTCGTGTAAACAACGGGACTAGCTTTGTGTCCACGCCTTCATTTAACTATCAATCAGGCGTGGCTTCAATTTATGCCGAAAACAATCGAATTTGGTTTGCCGACATCAATGGTGATGGCATGGCAGACCATGTGGTGAGAGATAGCGCAGGCGGTATCAATGTAGCGCTGTCAACAGGCACAAGTTTTATCTACACCCCTTCATTTAACTTTAATGCAGGCGGAACTGCACCCATCTATGCTGAAAACAACAGGATGTGGTTAGCCGACATGAATGGAGATGGGTTAGTTGATTTTGTGATTCGTGATAGTGCTGGGGGCATGGTTGTTAGAGTGTTTTCGCCTGTAGGAGAGGCAGCTAGTAGGGTCAAATCGATTGCGAATGCGGGAGTAACGACACTGACATTCAAACCCCTCACCAATCCCGCCACCTACACCAAAGACACAGGCACAAACAAAGCCATCTACCCCCAAATAGACCTACAACCTCCCATGTACGTTGTCGCAAGCGTCCAAACCAGCAACGGCGTAGGCGGCGCCAACACCGTCCACTACACCTACGGCGGCCTCAAAGCAGAGATGGGAACAGGACGCGGCATGCTTGGCTTTCGATGGATCAACGCCAAAGAGCAAGCCACAGGCATAGAGAGTTATACCGAATACCGCCAAAACTGGCCCTACACCGGCTGGCGGCTAAAAGCGAGACCAGACTCACGGGCGCAGGAAGCGCAGGCCTACTCAAACAAACCACGGCCAACCACGCCTGCAAAGCGCCAGCCACAGGCCTAGCTTGCACCGTACAGGCTGGACGCTACTTCCCCTACACCGTCAGCACGCAAGAATCCAGCTGGGACCTAGGCGGCGCAGCCTACCCCAGCACCACCACACTCTTTGACTACCAAGCAAATAGCAGCGACGGCGGCATTCTCTACGGCAACCCCACCACCATCACCGTCACCAACTCAGATGGCGCCACAAAAACCACCGTGAACGAATACCTACCAGCAAACATCAGTAGCGGCAACTGGATACTCGGGCGCCTTCAAAAAGCCACCGTCACCAGCACCCAGCCCTAAGCGTCAGGAGGCCATTCAAATGAATACAAAATTGAACACAGCTCTCAGCGCAGCCGTACTCGCTGCCGTACTCAGCACGGCACACACCGCCCAAGCCGACACTAAAACCAGAGTCAGCAGCTTCGAGTACACCGCCAAAGGCCTCTTAGCCAAAGAAATCATCGAACCCAGCAACCCGAATAGTTGCCTGCAAACCAGCTACAGCTACGACGTGTACGGTAATAAAACAGCGACCAGCGCCAGCAGCTGCGCAGCAGCCACAGCCCTGCTACGAGCAGCGCCAGCGTGGCAAGAACCCAAACCACCAGCTACGACAGCAAAGGCCAATTCGCCACCAGCAGCCGTAACGCCCTTGGCCATACCGAGAGCCGCCTCTTTGACCCCCGATTTGGGCAAGTCAGCCAACTCACAGGCCCCAACGGCCTTGCGACCAAATGGCAATATGACAGCTTTGGACGACAAACCAAAGAGACCAGAGCCGACGGCACCTACACCAGCTACACCTACCAATACTGCGGCAGCGCCGCGCAAGTCACCAGCAGTCCCGCCAGCTACGCCGCTTGCCCCGCACTACCCACCGCAGGCCATACACCCGCCTACGTCATCACGCAAGCGGACTACGCTGCCAACAACAGCCTACTGTCGCCCCCCAAACTGCAATACATCGACGCACTAGGACGCACCCTCAGAAGCCAAACACAAGACTTCAATAACAACACCGTCATCGTTGACACGCAGTACAACAGCCTAGGCCAAGTCACGGCAAAAAGCCAGCCCTATACCCAAGGCACCACCCCGATTTGGAGCCGCTATACCTACGACGCTCTAGGCCGCGTGCTAACCGCTAGCAGCCCAGACAGCGCCGCAGCCAGCGGCATCGCCACCACGACCACCACCTACAGCGGCCTTGCCACCACGGTGACCAACAGCCAAGGCCAAACGACCACCACCACTAAAAATAGCCAAGGTCAAATTGCCAGCATCACCGACAGTACAGGCTCAATCACCAGCTACCGCTACGATGCACTTGGGCAGCTGATACAAACCAACGCCGCAGGCTCTATCACCACACTCAGCTACAACCAGCGCGGACAAAAAATCGGCATGATCGACCCCGCCATGGGCGTGTGGAGTTACAGCTACAACGCCTTTGGCGAGCTGGTCAGTCAAACTGACAGCCTTGCGCAGACCAGCACCATGAGCTACGACGCGCTTGGGCGCATGACCGGCCGCACCGAGCCCGATCTAGTCAGCAACTGGTATTACGACAAAAACGCAGACCAAACCGCTTGCGGCAAATCGGTTGGCAAACTGTGTCAAGCCACAGCAGACAATGGCTACAAACGAAGCCATAGTTACGACAGCCTAGGCAGAGCCAATAGCACAGCCACCCTCCTAGACCACGCGGCAAGCCCCGCCACCGTTAGCGTCACCTTTGACGCGACCACAGGACGACTTGCCAGCAAGACATGGCCGACGGGCTACACGGCTACCTACAGCTACAGCGCAGGTGGCTACCTCACCGCGGTCGGCAGCAGCGGGGCTAGGGTGGACATCTTGAACTACGACAACCAAGGCCGCATCACTAGTTACAAACAAGGCAACAACGTTGTCACCAACAAAACCTATACAGCAGACGCAGGGCGGCTTGCCACCATTCAGGCCACGCTGCAAGGCGCCACCACCGGCGCCGTACAAAACATGCGTTACAGCTACGACAGCCTGTCCAACCTTAAAACCAGAGTAGACGCCAACACAGGTGTCTCCGAATCCTTTAGCTACGACAGCTTGAGCCGCCTCAGCCTCTACACCGAACTAGGCGGCAGCGTCAGCCCACCCATTAGCATCCAAACTCAATACGATGCCAGAGGCAACATCAGCTACAAATCAGACGTGGGTCAATACTGGTACGACGCCGCAAGGCCTAACCGCCTAGTCAACGTCACACTGTCAGCGCCCAGCGGTGCCCAGCCCCTGACAGGCACTCGCCGTTTAGCTTATGCCTTTGACGACTACTTAGCCACGGCAGCGACGGTAAACGGCACCACACTGGGAAACGGTAACTTGATGTACACCGTCAGCCAAGACGCTGTCAACAACAAACACACCGTGCGCTTTGAGAGCTATACCAGCTTCAATATGCCAAGCCAAATTCAGTATGCGAACCTCACTCTGGCGGCAGCAGGCGTTACCACCAATGGCGCGGCGATGGCGGCTACGTTTAGCTATACGTGCCCAGCAGGACAGACGGTGTCGGGGGCAAATTGCTTGCAAAGCATCACCACACCAAGCAATAGCTTTATTGCTAGTTATGCTTGCCCAAGCGATCAAGTACTTGGCGGCACCAACTGCCTACGCACCACCAGCACTACTACACCGGCAAGCGTGTCCTACTCCTGCCCCTCTTGGGCAACCCTGTCCCCTCCGTGGTGTACCTACATCTCCCAGCAAACCTTCGAAGCCGAGGGCTTTGCTGCAACCCTTAATTACAGCTGCCCCGCAGGCACCACCCGCTCAGG
>CANBRV010000018.1 GCA_947372005.1 Comamonadaceae bacterium
ATCGATTACCTTTCAAAATTATTTCCGCCTCTACAAAAAGCTAGCGGGTATGACGGGTACGGCCGATACCGAAGCGTACGAATTTCAAGAGATTTATGGCCTCGAGACGGTGGTGATACCGCCCAACCGAATCAGTAAACGCAACGACCAGCAAGACCGTGTTTATAAAAGCACGAGAGAAAAATATGTCGCCGCCATCACCGATATCAAAGACTGTTTTGAGCGCGGACAACCTGTGTTGGTTGGTACAACATCGATTGAAAATTCCGAGTTGATTTCCGAGATGCTGACCAAAGAAGGCTTGCCACATCAGGTCTTAAATGCCAAGCAGCATGCGCGTGAGGCAGAGATTGTCGCGCAGGCAGGGCACTCAAAAATGATCACGATTGCCACCAATATGGCTGGTCGTGGAACTGACATTGTGCTTGGCGGTAATTTAGAAAAACAAATTCAAACGTTGGATGCAGAGGCATTGTCTGATGCTGAGCGTGCGATTCGCGAATCGCAGATCCGCGAGCAATGGGCGCTAGATCACGAGGCTGTGAAGGCGCAAGGTGGACTACGTATTATTGCAACAGAGCGTCACGAATCGCGCCGCATTGATAACCAACTACGTGGCCGTTCAGGGCGTCAAGGTGACCCTGGCGCATCACGTTTTTACTTAAGCTTAGACGATTCGTTGATGCGTATTTTTGCAGGCGAGCGTGTCAAAGCCATCATGGAGCGTCTCAAGATGCCGGATGGTGAGGCAATTGAAGCAGGTATTGTTTCTCGTAGTATTGAAAGCGCGCAGCGCAAGGTAGAAGCGCGGAACTTTGATATGCGTAAGCAGCTCTTAGAGTATGACGATGTTGCCAACGATCAACGTAAGCAAATTTATCAGCTGCGCAATGATATTTTGGATGCCAAAGGTTTAGAGGAGCAAACAACATCTTTGCGTGATGGCGCTTTGACTGATTTGGTTCGTCAATACGTGCCGCATGAGTCGGTTGAAGAGCAGTGGGACATCGCTGGCCTGCAAACGGCGTTGCATAGCGAATGGCATCTCGATGTCCCGCTGAGCGCAATCGTGGCAGATGCAGATGCTATGTCAGACGACGAAGTCGTGCAGCACGTGCTAGATGCAGGTCGTCTGCAAATAGCATCCAAAATAGAGGTGGTGGGTAGCGATAATTTGGCTAGCTACGCGCGTATGGTTCTCTTGCAAAGCTTGGATTCGCATTGGCGTGAGCATTTAAGTGCGCTAGATTATTTGCGCCAAGGCATCCACTTGCGTGGATACGCTCAAAAGCAGCCCAAACAAGAATACAAACGCGAGTCCTTCGAAATGTTTGGTGTGATGCTGGACTCGGTGCGTGATGAGGTTAGTAAAAACTTAATGACTGTCCGTGTTCAGTCAAGTGAGCAAATAGATGAGGCTGCTCAAAACATGGAACAAACAGCAGCTCAAAGCATTCAGAATGTTGCGTACACAGCGCCAGATGAATCTGGCGCGGCGCAGACCACTATGTCAGATGAAGACGTCGACAATTTGAATGCTAAGCAGCCTTATGTTGCCGGTGGTCGGGTAGGGCGTAATGACCCCTGTCCTTGCGGCAGCGGGAAAAAATTCAAGCTCTGCCATGGCAAGCTAGCTTGAGGTTTTACAGAGTCGCAAAAACTTCTGCTGCTGCTGTAACGGTGCTGTCTACGTCGGCATTAGTATGTGCCGAGCTTACAAACCCCGCTTCATAAAGTGCAGGGGCAAAGTAGTGCCCCTTCTCTAGCATCCCATGAAAGAATCGATTAAATCGTGGACTATCTGTCGTCATGACTTTTGCGTAGTTTTGGGGTAATTCATCCAGCATAAAAAAGCCAAACATGCCACCTTCCGAATCTGTCTGGAAGGGGATGCCTGCTTGGTTTGCCGCATTTTTTAAGCCTTGTGTTAAGCGCCGTGTTTGCTGGGATAAATGGGCGTAGAAGTTTGGCTCGCTAATGATTTTTAAAGTGGCCAGCCCACATGCGGTTGCAACAGGATTGCCGCTTAAAGTCCCTGCTTGATAAACAGCTCCTAACGGGGCCAAGTGGCTCATGACATCTACCGAGCCACCAAACGCTGCTAAGGGCATTCCACCGCCTATCACTTTGCCTAACACCGTGATGTCAGGCACTACCCCCATCACACTTTGCGCCCCGCCTAAAGCAACGCGGAATCCCGTCATGACTTCATCAAATACGAGTAACGCGCCGTACTCTGTGCATAGCTCGCGGCATCGTTTTGCAAACGGAGCTGATGCGCGAATGAAATTCATATTTCCCGCGATAGGCTCAATCATTAAGCATGCTAATTCTTTGCCATGCAAAGTAAAGGCTTCCTCTAGCTGGGGGATATTGTTGTATTCCAAGACAATCGTATGCTGCGCTACTTCGGGCGGTACGCCTGCGCTGGTTGGATTGCCAAATGTGGCTAACCCAGAGCCCGCCTTCACTAAAAGGGCGTCTGCATGACCATGGTAGCACCCTTCAAATTTAATCAATTTTTTGCGCCCTGTGGCGCCTCGTGCTAGACGGATAGCGCTCATGGCAGCCTCCGTCCCTGAACTCACTAGGCGCACCATTTGCATGGATGGAACATGTTTCAAAATCTCTTCGGCGAGTTCAATTTCACGCTCGGTAGGTGCTCCAAATGAAAGGCCTGTTTCGACAGCTTTCACCACCGCCTCCACAACGGACGGATGTCCATGTCCAAGAATCATCGGACCCCATGAGCCAATGTAATCTGTATAGCGATTGTTTTCAGCATCCCACAAGTAGGCACCCTTTGCATGCGCAATAAAACGTGGCGTGCCGCCAACCGCTTTAAATGCGCGGACAGGAGAGTTCACTCCTCCAGGGATGACGCGCTTGGCGCGTTCAAACAGTGTCAGATTTGAGTTCATAAAGGATGGAATAAGGGTAATGACTAGCCAGGCAAAATAGGAGACTCGATAGAATCAGAGTGATTGTAAGAATGCAAAGCAGAGAATTAAAAAATTATGGAAAACAAAACTTGGATGTGCCTCATTTGTGGCTGGATGTATGATGAATCGCAAGGCGTGCCAGAAGACGGGATCGCCGCAGGAACAGCTTGGGCCGATGTGCCCATGAATTGGGTTTGTCCTGAGTGCGGAGCACGTAAAGAAGACTTTGAGATGGTTAGCGTTTAGGCCAAAATAAAGGCTCAAACGTGAAAATCCTCATCATTGACGATAGCAACACTATTCGGCGTAGTGCAGAGATTTTTTTAAAACAAGCGGGGCATGATGTTGTCTTAGCTATTGATGGATTTGATGCTTTAGCCAAGGTCAACGATACGCATCCCGACATCATTTTTTGCGATATTTTGATGCCTCGTCTCGATGGCTATCAAACTTGCATGTTGATTAAGCACAATGAGCGATTTGTGCACATTCCTATAGTAATGTTATCCTCTAAGGATGGTGTTTTTGATATGGCTAGAGGACGGATGGTTGGCTGCGAGGATTACTTAACCAAGCCGTTTACTAAAGATCAGCTTCTTCGAACCATACAAACCCAAATAGATAGGCTGAAATGAGTATTAAAAATATATTAATTGTGGACGACTCGAAAACGGAGCAGGTCTATTTGTCGCAAATGCTGGCTGCTGAGGGGTATGCAACGCAGGTGGCATCTGATGCTGAGGAAGCGCAAAAATGGATTGATTTGAAGCGTCCAGATCTTATTTTGCTAGATATTGTGATGCCTGGGCAAAGTGGCTTTCAATTTGCTCGGACGCTGACTCGGGATGAGAAATATATGGATATCCCCATCATCTTGTGCACAAGTAAAGACCAGGAGACGGATAGGGTTTGGGGGCTGAGACAGGGTGCGAAAGCCTATATCGTTAAGCCCGTGCAAAAGACAGAGTTACTTGAAAAAATCAGAGCTTTATAAACAATAGAACACTGCCATGTCCAAGAAAGAAGCGCTTTCAGAGTTTCAGAGCAGATTGACAGGACGGCTGCAATCGGTCGATGATGCGGGCGCTCATGAGACTGCGCATTGGTTAGCAGTAGAAATTTCTGGACGCGGCTTCATGTTTCCATTGAGTCATTCGGGAGAGATTTTTCCTTGGTTTGAGCCGCAGCCCATCCCCTATGTTAAAGACTGGTTTTTGGGTGTGGCCAATTTGCGAGGTGCGCTATGTGGCGTTGTGAGTCTCGCTAAATACTTTCATCTAGAGCCGCTTGATGCTGCGGCGGACTTCGCAATTAAGGTGACAACGCAAGACAGGCGATTGATCGGCTTCCATCCTTCGCTTGATTTAAATACGGTTCTTGTTGTGGATAGGCTTGTCGGTTTAAAAAATCGCCATCAAATGACCGATACTTCGACGGCGAATCAGTACCGCGACCAGCAAGATGTTGTTTGGCAAGAGGTGGATTTACGGGCGCTCGCTCAAGATCCAGCGTTTATTAGTATTGCGCAATAGTTTGAACTTCATAGAAAGAGTCACGAGATGGACACTATTATTTCGCCTGCGATAGCAGGGCAAACAAAAATTTTTGGATTCGTGATGGATGAATCACGAATTGATCGTTATCAAAAAATATTGCGTGCGGCCTTGATTGCGATGCTTGTCATTTTGGGCGCGATTACCTTTTGGGTACTCACTCAATCGGATCGCACAGCGCGTCAGGTGGGGGCAACTGGACAGTCACTCATCCACTCGCAGCGCTTGGCAAAATCAGTGACGCAAGCACTGGCAGGTAATACAACTGCATTTAATGAGCTAACGGAAAGTAATGATGCACTCATAAAGAATATGAATGCTTTGCGGATGGGTAACGAAAGCATGAATGTGGAAGCGATTGCAAGCGAAATGCAACCCGAACTTTTAGCTTTGATGCCTAGCATTGAACGCACAGGAAAAAATGTCAAGGTGATCTTGTCGCAGAAGGCGTTCTTAACTGGATTAGGCGGGTCGCTAAAGGCAATTAATCGACGCTCATCAGATTTGTTGGAAATTGCTGAGTCAATATCTTCGTTGAAGTTGCAGCAAAACGCGCCAGCACAAGAGATTTCAACAGCCGGCGAGTTGGTGATGCTGACGCAGCGTATTGGTAAATCTGCGAATGAGTTCTTGACCACCGAGGGTTTAAATACAGAAGCCGTTTTTTTGCTTGGCAAAGACTTAAATACCTTTAAAGAGCTAGGCACCGGTCTCAAGGCTGGTAACGCTGAGCTAAAGCTCAAGCCAACGCGTGATAAAGAAACTTCAGAGCGTTTGGACGCGCTATTGAAGCTTTATGAAGAGACGCGTACGCAGGCTGCAGGCATCTTAGGAAATCTACAGGGGATGGTTGCTGCGCGTGATGCGCAAAATGGCGTGCTTGCTGAGTCAGAGCCTCAGCGCCGTCAATTGGAGTCATTGCAGTCTAAATTGTCTAAGCAATCTGAGGTTGATGGCCTCATGATTACAGGACTTGTTTTAGCCGCATTGTTGGCGATATTGGCGACTACGGGCTTGGTGTATTTGCAGGTTTTAGAGGTCCGCCGTCGTCAAATGAAAGCCGAACAGGAAACGTTGCAAGCGCAGTCGCAGGAGCTAGAGGCTAAGCGTGTCAATGATGCTAACCAAGCGGCTATTTTGCGCTTGATGAATGAAATGCAAAACGTGGCCGACGGCGATTTGACGCAAGAAGCGACAGTGACCGAAGATATTACTGGAGCAATCGCTGACTCCGTGAACTACACGGTGGAAGAACTACGATCTTTGGTGGGTAATGTGCAAAAAACATCAACTTTAGTGGCTAGCACGACCAGTGAAGTAGAGGCTTCGTCGAGGCAGCTACTGACAGCTGCAAACCAGCAGCTGATTGACATTCATCAGGCCGGACAGGCTGTGCTTGCAATGGCTGATCGAATTAATAAGGCATCAGGTTTGGCTGATGAGTCAGCCAATGTAGCTAAACAGTTTTTAACTGCTGCAAATTCGGGTTTGTCCGCAGTGCAAAGCACGATGGGTGGCATGAACACAATTCGAAATCAAATTCAAGAGACTGCTAAGCGAATGAAGCGACTTGGCGAATCATCCCAAGAGATTGGTGAAATTACGGATTTGATTTCTGACATTACGGAGCAGACCAATGTGTTGGCGCTTAATGCTGCCATTCAAGCGGCTTCAGCGGGTGAAGCAGGACGTGGCTTTACGGTTGTGGCGGAAGAGGTTCAGCGACTAGCTGAGCGCTCGGGTGACGCGACTCGCCAAATTACAAACTTGGTAAAGGCAATTCAAGCCGATACACAAGAAGTGGTGGCATCTATGGAGCTATCAACGCATGGAGTTGTGGCTGGCGCTCAGTTGTCTGAAAACGCTGGATCAGCTTTGGCTGAAATTGACCGTATTTCGCATCAACTCACCACCATGATTGAGCATATTTCAAATGCAACTGCAAATGAGGCGAAAGAGGCGAACGCGGTGGCTTCTACGATTCAAAATATTTTTGCAGGCACAGAGCGAACCAGTAACGGAACTAAAGCGAATGCGCAGATGGTGCGTGAATTGTCAACAATGGCCGAAGAGCTCAAGAAGTCGGTGTCTAGGTTCAAATTGGCCTAAGCGGCATGCCAGCCCATGTCAATGACCAACGAATCAGCGCTGCTTTTGATTGGTGATGAGGTTCGCGCGACATTGCGTGAGCTGAATACTGACTTAGAGGCACTTGCCAACTCCGATTTTGCAGCGCGACTCAGTAGTCTTGCTGAATGCGATGCAAAAATTCACGCCATTGCTGGTGCTTTTCATGTGGCATCTCTTGATGCGTTATTGCGTTACGCGCTTGCCCTCCAAGAGGTGATTCATTTATGGCGTGCCTCACCTAGTTCACTATTGCCGCAAACGTTAGCAACAATGGTGTCAGCAGGTCGGAGTTTGCACGACTTTTTGCAAGCAGCTCAAGAGCAGAAATCAGTTTCTGAGCTGGCACTATTTCAAGACTATCAGAAGATTGGCGCTGTCGTGTCACGAACGCTATCGCCGCTCGATTTATGGAGTGCGTCAGAGGGTCTTCGCTGCATGAATATTTGGTCGGAGCCAGATTTTGCAAATGCTTTGCAGGTGCAAATAGAGCGGCACTTTCATTTTTACGACCCAAGTGCGATTGAACTCTCAAGAGTTGATGTTCTGATGCTGACGCTCATTAGGCAACAGCAAAGAGACGCAGCGACAGAATTGGGTGTGATATGTGATTGGCGAGGGCTTCAAGGTCAAAGCTCTCAGCATCTTGCTTGCTCTGTTCTTGTGTCTGCAGTTATTGATGCTTTAGCTAATGGTGGCTTGGAGCTTGATTTATTCTTAAAACGATATTTATTGTCTAGCTTGACTTGGTTCAAATCAGGCAATTTAGATGACTCTTTTTTGAATGAATCGATCTTTTTTGCTTATCTTGCATGGCAGGCGACTCGTGACGTAGAGCATGACACTTCCGACTCTTTTGAGCTTTTAGCGCAATCAGCGAATTGGCAAGCACAGAAAGGTACACGTTATAACCAAGCGCATTTTGATCCTCAAGCGCGAGATCGTATGGCTCGCGCACATGCGGTCATATTGGATACCAAGCAAGTATGGGCAGATTTTTGCGCGGCTACTTTGGATGAGGCGCCTGAAAACAAGTCTGCCGAGCTTGGCAAGTCATTTGACAAAATGGGGCAAGCGCTCGAGGCATTACATCCAGCGGCACTCGAATTGAGTCAAGCCTTCCACGTCATTGTTGGCAACTATCAGTTGTGTTCCAAGCGAGACGTGCAAATCGAAGTTGCGACGCTGTTACTCATTTTGAGCTCGATGCTGGAGGATATGTCCGTATCGGATCAAGCGCAAACTGAATATCGCTTATTGGGATTAGTGCGGCGCTTGCAAGCGCTAAAGAATGAGCACGCGACAGGCGCTTTTGAGCCTTGGATGCTTGAGTTGCAAAAGCGACAAGATTGGCTTCAGGCGATGACGAGTACCACGGAGCAACTGGGCCAAAAATTGACTGAAATTGAAGAGGTATTCGAACGCTTGTGGTCTGCGCCGCATGACGTATTGGATCTTGCGCATGTCTGTGCTAAGTTGCAGCAAATAAGAGCTATTGCTCATTCTCTCAAGCTAGATGAGTTTGCTTATGCGGTCAAGCCAGTTGAAGAAAAGCTTGAATCTTTGATGCAAAGCAAACAAGTCATGGATGAGCAGACACAAAAGCAAATGGCTGCTGACATAGCAAGCCTAGGTTTAATGCTAAGTATGTGGGCACACAAACCAGAGCAGGCGTATCGAGCTTTGACTTCGAGGACTCAAGTGCAAGCGCCAATTCAAACGCAGGCGATAGCTGCCGATGATGTGCAATCGCTCGCTCAAGACGAGCCCATTGAGCGCGTCTTCTTAGCGGAAGCTCATGATGTATTAGTACAGGCGCTAGATGCTGTTCAAAACCTATGTGCACATCCGGAAGATCGTGAGGCGTTAATAGGTTTGAGACGGGCTTTTCATACGCTAAAAGGTGGTGCACGTGTCGTGGGACTGATGCAGTATGGCGAGGCCGCCTGGTTGCTTGAGCAGCATTTGAACGAGCGTTTGGCTGAGCAAACGCCCTTATCCACTGATTTACTTGAGCTTTGTACTAAGCAAATTCAGCTGATGCAAGGTTGGACTGAACACCTAGAAACTCAAAATTCTTTTGAATCACTGTCTATTGATTGGCAGCTAGGTCACTTGCAACAATCTTTGCAAGCTTTTGCAGTGCCAATAGCCGCACCCGCATCCGCACCCGCAGCCACAGCACTAACGCTAGATTTGCCGCCGGCAGACTTTTTAGATCTTCAATCTGAGGCTCAGATGAAAACGATTGGAGATCTTCAGATTTCAATTCCGCTTTATCAAGCCTATCTCAATGAAACTGATGAATGGTCACGGCAGCTGGCTTTGGCTTTGTCGGAGTGGATGCTTGATGATGCGCAGCCAATACCTAGCCAGACACTGACGTGGGCACATGCACTCGCGGGAAGCTCGGCCACGATTGGTTTTGATAGCTGCGCGAAAATTTCTAAATTAGTCGAGCGTTTGATTGAACGCGTGCAAGAGCAGGGTGTGCACTCTGCTGATTTAGCGCGTGTTTTGTCAAATGCTGCCGATGAAATTCAGCGCTTACTTCATCAATTTGCGGCAGGGTTTTTGAAGTCCGCAGATCCGTTACTTGTTGAGCAGCTCAAAGCCTATTTGGAGCCATCTCATGCACTCTCTTTAGAACCTTTAGCTGAAGAAGCGCCTTCGACATTTGTGGTGCAACCGCTTACAGATGCTGTTGCAGATGCCGAAATGAAAGCCGTGTTCGAAGAAGAGTCTGCGCAGCTTATTCCTGAGTTGGGTGCAGCACTGCGTTCATGGGATAAAGCCCAAGCGCTGCGCACCTTGCACACGCTCAAAGGAAGTGCTCGCTTAGTGGGCGAGCAGCTGTTGGCAGGACAGGCGCATGATCTCGAATCTCACATTGAAGCAATTGGTGAGATACCAAGTGAAGCGCAATTAGCGGAGTTACTCAAGCTGTATGACCAGTTGGCTATCAAGCCAGCATCGCAGCCTAGGTCGATAGCGCCATTACCGGCTACTGCGCAAGTGGTGAGCCGCCCTCAGCCTTTTGTGCCTGTGACTAGCGGCGAGACCATTCGCGTGCAATCGCAGACGGTGGATCGCTTAGTCAATCAAACGGGCGAGCTCATGATTGCACGCTCGCGCATGGAAGTCGAGATGACGCGTTCATTGCGCACCTTGTCGGATATGGGATTGCAGGTGCAGCGCCTGCGCGATCAATTGCGCGAGATGGAAATTCAAACCGAGTCGCAAATGCAGTCTCGGCAAGCGCAAGTGACTGATGCGGCAAATAGTTTTGATCCGCTTGAGTTAGATCGTTTTACCCGTACCCAAGAGTTGACGCGATTTATGGCAGAGGCGCTTAGCGACATTTCAACTTTGCAGCGTAGTTTGCAGCGCAGTTTAAATACAGCTGAAGATGATCTCTCGGCACAACTGCGCCAAACCAGAGACTTACAGCGTAACTTATTGCGTACGCGCATGGTTGATTTTGATTCAGCTGGCGAGCGCTTGCATCGATTGGTGCGTATGACGAGTCAAGAGCTTCATAAGTCAGTGGAACTCATTATCCAAAATGGCGGACAAGAAATGGACCGCTCAGTATTAGAGCGGATGCTGCCTGTATTTGAACATTTGTTGCGCAATGCGGTTGTGCATGGCATTGAGCTGCCGTTTGAGCGAGAGGCTAAAGGTAAGGCAGCGCAAGGGAAAATCACCATCCAATTGACACAGCAAAGCAATGATGTGATTGTGAATTTGCAAGACGATGGGCAGGGCATTGACCACCAAGCCTTGTTACGCAAGGCGCGTGATCGGTTGGGTCAGCCTGACTTAAATGCCGATGTTTCCCAGCTTATTTTTATGTCTGGTCTTAGCGCGGCAAGTGAAGTGTCTGAGCTTGCGGGGCGCGGTATTGGTATGGATGTCGTGCGCAATCAAATCTTTGCGCTGGGTGGTCGTATTGAAGTGACGTCAACGCACGATACTGGCACATTATTTAAGTTGATTTTGCCTTTAACGACAGCTGTGACGCAAGTTGTGTTGGTTCGTACGGGTACGCATATGACTGGCATTCCCGGGAATTTAGTGAGCACGATTGTTCGAGTGAAGCCCGAGCAAGTTGTACAGGCAAAACAGAATAAATTCTTTGTGCATGGTGATCAAACTTATCCTTTCTTTGGCCTAGGACAGTTACTTCAATATCAGTCGCAAGTGACTCATCTTGAGCAACCAACACAAAACATCATGCTTTTGCAAAGTGCAGGCCAAATGATTGCCTTGCACGTAGACGAAGTGTTAGGTAATCAAGAGGTGATGGTTAAAAATTTGGGGACTCAGCTTGCTCAAATGCCGGGCTTGTCTGGCATGACTGTGCTACCGACGGGCCCTACGATATTAATTTACAACCCTGTTGCTTTGGCTGCAGTCTATGGCGCAAAATTACTTGAGGCTACAGATGATGAATCGCAGCTTATCGAGAACGCATCGCGTGCTGATCGAGTAGAGGCGACCCATGCGGCAGGGCAAACGCCATTAGTGCTGGTTGTAGATGATTCAATTACGATGCGCCGTGTGTTGCAGCGCTTGTTGCAGCGAGAAGGTTATCGTGTCACCGTTGCTGCCGATGGCCGGCAAGCGCTCGACGCGCTGCGCCTAGAGCGTCCTGCTTTGGTTCTCTCCGATGTGGAGATGCCGCGTATGGATGGCTTTGAGTTATTACGTAGCATTCGGGCATCTGAGACATTGCGCCATCTACCTGTAGTGATGATCACTTCACGCATTGCCGATAAACATCGTGATCACGCGCAAGAATTAGGTGCCAATGAATATTTGGGCAAACCATATTCCGAGGATGAGCTCTTACAAGTGCTTGAGCGTTACGCGACTAAAGTAAGTGAATAGTTGATGACCGTTTAAAATCAAACGCCCGAGCAACAAGATTGCCGCCGTAGTTCAATGGATAGAACGAGTGCCTCCTAAGCGCTAGATACAGGTTCGATTCCTGTCGGAGGCACCATGTGCCAATTCTAGGACGTTTACTAAAATACAGTAAGCGTCCTTTTTCATTGGGGAATAGTTACTTCAATCGTTCATTAACGTACATTGGTGGCTAAGTACAGGCAGCTATTTTGAGTACAGGACTGAGTACAGGATTAGAATGTTGCTAGGGATTCATGAAAATCTGTACTCACTAACCAACTAAGGCGCTTCGATCATGGCAGCAAACCTACTCACTGACAGTGCAATCAAGGTGGAAAAATGTCCTATTGGGCAAAAACTCACGAAGCTAAACGATGGCGAAGGATTGACCTTAGAGGTTATGCCCACGGGTGCGAAACTATGGCGATACCGCTACAGATTCAACGGAAAGCAAAACCGCCTATCACTTGGGAAATATCCAGAGGTATCACTCAAAAGCGCTAGAGCACGGCGCGACGAAGCCAATGGACAAGTAGCCGAAGGGCGCGACCCTAGCCAAGTTAGAAAAACAACTAAGCGCATGGCTAACGGTACGGGTGACACGTTCGCGGAAATTGCGGCGGCCATGATTAAAGTAAAGGCTGGTGGATGGAGTCAGGAACACCTAGACCGTACAAATAGCCTATTGAAGCGCGACCTTTTACCCTCTTTAGGGCATAGGGTATTGCGAGAGATAGACGTGCCAGAATTAGGCAGCGTTTTAAGATTGATTGAGGATCGAGGCGCATTAGAGGCACTGGTTAAAGCCCGTGCCGTTTGCAGCTTAGTGTGGACTCACGCCATTCAAACAGGCAAGGCCAAAGAAAACATTACCCGCGATGTTGGCGGCTTTAAAAAAGCAGTGACTAAGAGCTATCCCGCTATCACCGAACCAGAACAATTCTCACAGCTCCTAAGGGCGATAGACGCGTACCACGGCGGTTTAATTGTGAAGGCGGCACTCAGACTAGCCCCTATGCTTTTCCAACGCCCCACAGAGCTTAGAGGCATGGCATGGAGTGAACTAGACCTAGAGGCTGGCATGTGGACAATTGCAAGCGCCCGCATGAAGCGAACGAAGGCAGGCAAAGAAAATGGAGCGCCCCACTTAGTCCCATTACCAGTGCAAGCCGTGGCAATCTTGCAAGCCATGCAACCTATTACAGGGGGCGGGGCGCTGGTATTTAGGAGCGAGCGAAGCCACGATAGGCCAATGAGTGAAAACACACTTCGCGTGGCACTTATGGCGCTAGGCTATCCACCTGAGGTGCAAACCGTCCACGGCTTTAGAGCGACCGCTAGAACAATCCTCGCAGAGGTGCTAGAGATTGACCCGTTAGTGATCGAGCAGCAACTAGCCCACGCAGTCAAAGACACTTTAGGCAGGGCATACAACCGTACCAGTTACATGCCACAGCGCAAGGCCATGATGCAAAAATGGGCGAACTATTTGGACGCTTTGAAAAGTGAGAAAGTCATTCAATTGAAGCGCAAAGCAGCATAACAGTTAGCACCACACCTAGCAGCGGATTAATTACCCGCTGTGAACGCACGGACACCCCCGCCCGTGCTGGTGATGGTTCTTATGCGGGGCGCTGGGGGTAGCGTATGCAAGATTCACCAAAACAGAATAGGTTACTTGAAGCTTTGATGAAGGTAAATAAACATCCTTTAGAGGGTGAGCATCAAGCAACTCTAAAGGAGGCACAAAAAGAGGCATGGAAAATCAACACCCAGTTTCAGGAAAAGAAAATTTCCATCATCGAAATAATTGTAGATTTAGCTATGTACAAACAATTAGCGCTATTTCGAAAAAAACGGCTTGAAGAGCTTGCGCAGGAGTTGGAAGGTGCTAAATACAAACTCAATAGGGAAAACTTCAGGCGACTTAAGACTGCTATCAAGGCAGCATTAATAAGTGGCAAGAATAGATCTGATGCAAAGGGTAAAGACGAAGCATATGCGGCATGGAGCGCATGGCAAAGAGACCCAAATAAAAAGCCATACGGTGATATGCGGGGCTGCAATAAAGCCTTTGATTTCGATATGACTGGCCGCTATGGCATGGAGCTAGAAACAATATCCAAGTGGCGACAAGCATGGCAAAAAGGTCAACATATTTGAGGTGTGAGCTGTGTTCATGCGGGGATGAGCTTAGCTCAACGCTGGTCACCAATAGACATAAGAAAGACGATGAAACCTTTATTAACAACGGCAAATAAAGCCGTATGAAAGGTGCTAACAATGTCTATTCTCAGAATGCCCGCTGTTAAAGCGGAAACAGGCCACCGCAGCCACGCAAGCATTTACAACGCTGTGCGCGAGGGGCTTTTTACTAAACCCGTTGCCATAGGTGAACGCAGTGTTGGCTGGCCAAGCCGTGAGGTGGAGGCGATCAACGCGGCGCGTATTGCAGGCCGAACCAAAACCGAACTTGCCGAACTGGTTACCCGCTTGCACGCGCAGCGGCTTGAACATTCGTTTGCGTAAGGAGTTAGAGCCATGAAAAAAAATAAGGCCACCTCCTTTGGAAAGAAAGCAGCCCTAGAAACTATCACGGGTGAGTTTAAGGGTTCTAGCAATAAAACCCAATGTGCAAGGTTACTAGAGGCACTGGCGCGTTACCCGATTACGACTTTTGAGGCCATGCGCTACCTAGACGTTTACCACTGCCCCGCGCGGGTTTTGGACTTGCGCAAGCTAGGGCACGACATAACGACGCATTGGCAAACGGTGGAGACAGAATCAGGCGAGAGTCACCGCGTGGGCTTGTATGTGTTGCAGGGCAAAACGGAAAATGAAATGGAGGGCGTGGCAGCATGAACGACCTTGACACACCGACACGCGAACGCGCCTACAAACGGCACGTGACATTGAAAGCGCAAGCGGCTATTTTGGGTTTCGAGCTGATTAAGTCAGACCCCGAAATATGCGGCCAAGCGCCTTATTACCTTTATCGCCATGATGCAGCACTACCGTTTGAAGGCCTAGACGAATTGCGCGAGTTCATGTTGACAAAAGGCGACAAATTGTTGACAAGCAAAAGCTATGGCTAAGAGCTTCAAAGGCAATAAGTCGAAGCGCGACGGGGGCGGGTTTTTAGCCTTGCCCTTCATTGTGATTGATAGCCCCAGCTACCAAGCCCTAGGCTTTGCAGCGCGGGCGCTATTGATTGACATTGCACGGCAACACACGGGCAGCAATAACGGGCGGCTAGTGGCTTGTGCAAAGGCCATGCGCCCCCGTGGTTGGAATAGCAACGGCACGGTATCACGGGCACTCAAAGAGCTGCAAGCCTCAGGGCTTTTGATTCAAACGCGCCTAGGCATGAAACCGAACCGCGCGGCGTGGTTTGCACTGGGTTGGCAAAGCCTAGACGAATCAAACGGCCTAGACATTGATCCGCGCACGTACCGAACGGGGCAATACAAAATGCCCCCAATGGTTAAAGCGCTTACACCGATTAAAGGTGTAGCAGTGGCCGAATAGCACCGATTTTGAGGATAAGCACTTCAATTTTTGCACCTGCAATCGGTACTATGCGCCCCATTTTTATGAGTTTGTTACACCGATTAAAGGTGACTATCTAGAATTACCATCTACTAAGCGTATGCACTAGGACAAGCCTTTAATAAAGGGAATAAAAGGTCAAAGGTACGGTAAGGGTACGGCAAGGTTACCCCAAGGTTACCCCAAGGGTTGGGGCGGGTGAAAAGTCTAGACTTTCGATTGGATAGACCGACTGTACTCAATCGGATTATTGCTAACACTGAATATCTCGCGCGTGCGCACGCGAAGATGACAGGAAAGAACCGAAGCTTTCACTAAGGTTTAGATTCTGTACATTACGCGCACGCGCACGCGCACGCGCGAGGCGGTGGCAAAAAGACGAAGTATGCAAAACGGTACGCACAACAGGTGACTGAATATCTCGCACGCGCGAGGCGGTATGGATCTAGCCACATAAATAGAAAGTCGAATTTGAACGCTTGCATCACCAGTCTTTAGAGGTGTCGTGTGCCCATTAATTTGACTAGGTCCTCACCGTTTGCTTCATAAAGATAAGGGTTTGTTGTTTAGATTAGTGTGGCTTCTTATGTTATTCTGGCAGGTCAACTTTTGCACAATTCAAAGAAAATTGGTTTATGCATACGCATTTTTTAATTTTCAAAGGTATTTCAATGAATAGCAAACTGGTTACTAGCCTCTCAATCGTTGTGTTGCTTGGTGCATGTGCTTCACCTAAGGTTGTTCAATCTGTAAAGCCTGGTGACGCAGGTTTGAATTGCGCCCAACTACAAAACGAATTAGCAGATGCGGATAGCTTCAAAAAAGAAGCAGATGATACTAAAGGTGTGACTGGTGGAAATATTGCCAGACTTTTGTTCTGGCCCTCGATTATCGGAACTTACATGAACGCCAACGAGGCAATCGCTGCAGCTGATAATCGGAAAGTAAATCTCTCAAATTTAATGTCCCAAAAAGGTTGCGCTACCCCTGGCGCTATGCCGAGCACCGAAAGCAGCTCTAAGAATACAAATCAACAGGTAACCACCCAAGCACAAACTGCTGAAGTGAAATTAGCGGATTTGAAGCAACTCTTTGAGAAAAATCTTATTAGTAAGGAAGCCTACGAACAAAGGCAAAAAGCAATATTGGAAAGTCGCTGATTTTTATTTTGACCTGTTGCGAATCGGACCTAGCCACAAAAATAGACAGTCGATTGCTTTGAAGGTTTTAGCAAGGATTCACGGTAACGGATGACGGGGAGGTTACGTACTGAAAAATTCGGGGCAATCTAACATTTGTTAGGTTAGGGCTATGCGACAAAGTACCGAAAAGTGTCGGAGTGTTTGCTGGTAACAGCGTAAAACAGGGGGTTAAAAAATCAATTGAGTACAGGACTGAGTACATAAATGATTTTTAAAATAATGAAACCCTTATTCCATAAAGCCTAGCGTCGATCATTCGATGTATGTCGGAGCACCAACGGACGAGGCTTAGAGGCTTCTCAAGAACGCAATTTAAACCGCTGAATCTTGCCTGTCGCCGTTTTAGGCAACTCAGCAATAAATTCAATTTGACGCGGATATTTGTGAGGTGCAAGCTTGGATTTCACAAATCCTTGAAGCTCACTATTGAGTGCATCGCTCGCAATTTGTCTCGCCTTTAAAACCACATAAGCTTTGGCGCGAGTGAGTTCGTTTTCATCTAGCACTGCAACTACGGCCGCCTCCAGCACTGCGCTGTGCTGCATGAGCGTGGACTCTACCTCGAACGGCGAGACGTACTGACCGCTCACCTTAAACATGTCGTCGCTGCGGCCTGAGTAGGTGTAATAGCCGTCCGCATCGCGCACATATTTGTCGCCGCTCTTGAGCCACGTGCCTTGGAAAGTCTCGGCGCTTTTATCGCGGCGCGTCCAATACATCAGTGCGGCGCTTGGACCGTTGATGTAGAGATCACCTACTTCGCCGTCTGCCACTTCATTACCAGCATCGTCCCGTAGCGAGAGCTCGTAGCCCGCGACTGCTTTGCCCGTTGTGCCATAGCGCACGTCGTCTGGACGGTTGGATAGGTATACGTGCAGCATTTCGGTCGAGCCAATACCATCCACAATTTGCACGCCAAAATGCTTGGTGAAGCGCTCGCCAATGTCACGTGGCAATGCCTCACCAGCAGATGAACACATGCGCAGGGCCACATCTGATTTAGCGGGCAAGTTGGTCGCAGCCAACATGCCTGCAAAACCCGTGTGAGCGCCTAAAAAGATGGTTGGTT
>CANBRV010000019.1 GCA_947372005.1 Comamonadaceae bacterium
CCACTAGTGCTTGCGCTCGTACTAGGCGATATGGCGGAGTCATCATTCCGCCAATCAATGCTAGTCTCTAATGGCAGTCTTGGTGTATTTTGGAGTAATCCACTTTGCGGATCTATTGCGACCTTAGGCCTTTTGCTCTTGGTTTGGCCGATCATTACCAAAATATGGGCAATGATCCGCAGCAAATAAAGAGTCCTGCGACTTACTTACAAAAAAGGGGCGCAAGCCCCTTTTTTTTATTGCTCAATCCATAGTGATGAATCGCTAAACCTCTAGCCACTCTTTGCGAATGTAAGCATCACCACGTAAGGCATCTGGTGTTCCTTCAAACACAATTGCGCCATGCCCCATCACCAAGCAACGGTCGGAAATTTGCATGGCAATTGTTAATTTTTGTTCAATCAACAGCACCGAAACCCCCCGGCGTTTAAGTTCTTGCAAATACTCGCCAACTAACTCCACAATCTTTGGTGCTAAGCCCTCTGTCGGCTCATCAATAATGATCAGGTCTGGATCACCCATCAAGGTGCGACAAAGCGTCAGCATTTGCTGCTCACCGCCAGACAAAACGCCTGCCTCTGTATGCTGGCGCTCTTTCAGACGAGGAAACATCGTATACATATCTTCAAACGACCATCGTGAATTTTTAGCTCCACGTTTTTGGCCGAGCATAAGGTTTTGATGTACCGTAAGATTTGGAAAAATATCTCGATTTTCAGGGACATAACCGATGCCCAAATGCGCAACTTCAAACGCTTTTTTATCCAGTATTTGTTGCTCATTCCAGATGATGGAACCTTGTCCATCAACCAAACCCATAACAGCTTTCGCTGTAGTAGAGCGACCTGAACCATTGCGTCCGAGCAAAGCAACAATTTCGCTTTTGCCAACCTCAAAGCTCACACCGTGCAAGACATGACTTTTTCCATAGTAGGCATGGAGATTTTCAACTTTCAACATATCAATGACCTCCTTGCGCGTCGGCAATTGAGGAGCCTAAATATGCCTCTTGAACTTTAGCGTTAGCTCTAACCGCCTCCGGTGTATCAAACGCTAATATTTCGCCATAAACCACAACGGCAATTCGATCAGCAAGACCAAACACGACACCCATATCATGCTCGACCGTTAATAAAGTTTTCCCTACGGTCACTTCTTTAATTAGCTTGATAAACCTTGTCGTTTCACTCTTGCTCATGCCAGCAGTTGGTTCATCTAACAGCACAACACTTGCACCTCCACCAATCGTGATGCCAATCTCTAATGCACGCTGCTCCGCGTAGGTTAAATTCATCGCCAAAATATCACGTTTTTTATCAAGACGAATCATTTCCATCAGCTCGACGGCACGATCGTTAGCATCTTCTAAATTAGCCAAAAACTTAAAAAAGGTGTAGCGATAGCCTAAGCTCCACAGCACAGCACAGCGAAGATTTTCAAACACACTGAGCTTTGGGAAAATGTTGGTAATTTGAAAGCTACGCGACAGACCTAAACGATTAATTTCATAAGGTTTCTTGCCATTGATGCGCTCGCCATTCAACAAAATATCACCGCTTGTTGGCTCGAAACGCCCACTCATTAAATTAAATAATGTCGATTTACCTGCGCCATTGGGGCCAATAATGGCTACGCGTTCGCCTGAATTGACCGCTAAGCTACAGCTTCGAATAATTTCGGTTTTCCCGAAGCTTTTTCGTAAATCTTTTAACTCTAGTGCGTAAGTCATGTGGCAAGCGCCTCCCGACGCTTTATTTCTTTTTCAATATCAACTTGAATCGCATCCCAATCTGCTTTGAATTGACGTCTTGTGCATTCAAACAAAGCCAAACTAGTCAACATGACAAAAACTGAACCGACCCAAGCATTCAAACTTTTCACATTGAGAGTCGTGCCTAAAAATTGCAACTCCTCGCTCACCGCAGCGTTCAATTGCAAGTGATACACCATTTCAATCATTGCCGCAGCACCCAAAAGCGCAACGAGACCAGTCACAAAGAGTGCGAGGTAACTGACCCAAAGTTTGCGGAAAAATCCAAATGCTGCCACACGCAAATTCATCATGATGAGGCTTGCAACGCCGCCTGGCGCATACATCACCATAAAGAGAAAAAGCAAACCCAAATAGAGCAGCCATGCTTTGGTTAGCTCACTAAAGAAAACAAAGGCCAGTACCGACAAAACGCCGCCAATGATGGCGCCAAAGAAAAAGGTAGCACCACCTAAAAAAGTGAACAACAAAAAGACGGCTGATCGCGCGCCGTTCAAACTTTCTGACGTCACAATTTCAAAATTAAGTGCGACCAATCCACCACCAATGCCAGCAAAAAATCCTGCGATCATGAATGCGAAGTAACGCACTCTTTGCGTGTCATAGCCTACAAACTCAACCCGCTCTGGGTTATCCCTTACAGCGTTCAGCATGCGCCCAAGCGGTGTACGGGTAAAAGCAAACATCAAGCCTGTGCACACAAAAGTGTAAGCGGCAATCAGGTAATACAACTGAATTTGTGGTCCAAAGGTGATGCCAAAAAATGGGCTTCCTGCGACACGATTGCCGCTCACACCGCCTTCACCGCCAAAAAATCCAGGGAACATTAGCGACATAGCAGCAATAAGTTCAACAATCCCCAGCGTAATCATGGCAAATGGGGTTCCGGCCTTTTTTACTGTCACCGAACCAAACAGCGCTGCAAAAAACAGTCCTGCAAAACCACCCACAAGAGGAAGCACGCTAACAGGTAACATTAACTTACCAGCGCTCACCAAGTTGAGTGCATGAATCGTCACAAAGGCACCTAAACCTGAATACACCGCATGACCAAAGCTCAGCATTCCACCCTGCCCGAGCAAGATGTTGTAGCTAAGGCAAATAATAATTAACGTACCCATTTGACTAAGCATGGTGAGCGATAACGAGCTCGTTAGCAGTAGCGGCGCAATCATCATCACAAGGGCATACACCCCCCAAATAACAATTCTGCCAACGTTAATCGGCTTGAATTCATAGTTCTGATTTTTCATACTAGCCTTCTCTTGTGCCCATCAAGCCCTTAGGCCTGAAGATCAGAATCAACACCATGAACAAATAGGGCATGATGGGAGCAATTTCACTCACCTTGAGCGCTAACACTTCATAGCCGAATGTGGCTGGTGTTATGTTCATACCCAACATCCCGAGCCCTCCTGCCAAGGAAGCATTAATCCCCACGGCAAAGGTCTGCACAATACCAATCAAGAGCGACGCCAGCAAGGCACCGCCCAATGATCCTAACCCGCCAACAACCACCACCACAAAGATGATGGAGCCGACAGCTGCCGCCATATTTGGCTCAGTCACATAAGCATTACCGCCGATGACGCCCGCCAACCCTGCAAGCGCCGCGCCACCACCAAACACAAGCATGAACACTTTCGGAACGTTATGCCCTAGCACCTCTACCGTTTCAGGGTGAGTCAAGGCGGCCTGAATCACAAGACCAATTCGTGTCTTTTTAAGCACCAGCCACACCGAGACAAGCATGAGCAAAGCTACCAACATCATGAAAGCACGGTAAATGGGAAACGGCGTCCCATAAACAGAAAACAATGGCCCATCCAGCTCAGCAGGAATTCGGTAATCTACCGAAGCACGCCCCCAAATCAATTGCACTAATTCCAGCATGATGAAAGCTAGGCCAAACGTAATTAGCAACTCAGGCACATGACCAAAGGCATGCACTTTGCGTAGGAAATAGCGTTCAAACAAGGCGCCCATTGCCCCGACTAGCAATGGAGCAATAAACAAAGCCGGCCAAAAACCAACGAATTGCGAGACGGTGAATGCAAAAAATGCCCCCAGCATATAAAAACTAGCATGGGCAAAGTTAAGCACTCCCATCATGCTATAGATCAGCGTGAGTCCTGAGCTAAGCATGAACAGCAGTAACCCATAGCTAACGCCATAAAGCAAAGAAATAGTAAAAAATTCCATAGCAGGGTTGTTTTATTAAAAAAATGAGGCCACTAGTGCCTCATTAAAACTCATCATCTTAGAAAAATACTATCAAGACGGACGCTTCATTTGGCAAGATGTCGGTGTAGACGAAACATAAGGCTCAATTTTCTTGACCACAGCAAAGTTGTAGCCTGTGTTCTCTTCGCTATAAGGATCGGCCTTAGTCGCTTTTGTCCACTTACTGATGTACAGATGCTGCTGTAACTGGTGATCGGCTTTGCGCATGGTGGCTTCTCCGCTAATGCCTTTAAAAGTCATCCCTTCCATTGCAGCAGCAACTTTAACTGGGTCAGTGCTCTTGGCATTTGCCATACCTTGAGCAAGCATCGATACACCTAAATACGTCTGGAATGTGTAGTAGTCGTCATTGAATTTCTTCTTGAACTCATTACGCAAATCACGCAACTCCCCCGTGAAGTTAGAGTGACTAATTGCAATTTGGCTGACATTCATGTCTTTGCCTTGCGCCAATGCAGTAGGTGTACCGGACACGCCGGCGTAATAAGCATAGAGCGGCAATTTCATACCTGCATCATTGAGTGCTTTGACCAACAATGTCATGTCGGTTCCCCAGTTACCCGTCACGATCGCATCAGCGCCAGCAGCTTTAATCTTGGCAACGTACGGTGAAAAGTCTTTCACCTGAGCAATCGGGTGCAGATCTTCACCCACAATTTTTACATCTGGGCGCTTGCGAGCAATACCTTCTTTAAAGTACTTAGCCACTTGCTGACCATGTGCGTAATTTTGATTAATCAAATAAACGTTTTTAACCTTTGCTTCATCTTTCATGAAGCTGGTTAACGCCTCCATCTTCATAGATGTATCGGCATCAATGCGGAAATGCCAATAGTTACAGCGCTCATTGGTCAGTGCAGGATCAACTGCTGCGTAGTTAATGTAAATCACCTCTTTGCCAGGATTGCGCTCATTGAACTTGGCAACTGCATCGGATAACGCACCCGCCACTGCTGAACTATTACCTTGCGTCACGTAACGAAAACCTTGATCCGTTGCGGCCTTCAATTGATCGAGTGTTGCTTGTGGTGAACCCTTGTTGTCAAATGCAACGAACTCAAACTTCACGCCAGCTGGATTTTTTGCGCCTGATAACTTTTCAGCTACAAACTGATAGCTCTTGAGCTGATTTTGACCCACATTAGCGAAAGCACCTGACAGGCCTTCGATCATGGCAATTTTGACAGTCTCCCCTTTTTGTGCAAAAGCACTCGACATTGAAAGGGCAAGAATCGACAAACCCAAAGTTTTAGTAATGGCATGACGCATGTTGAACGCTCCTAATAATTAATAATGAAATCTTAAATACACATCGCGAGAGTAACGAGTTTTTAGGTTTTTTCTTCTAGGGGATTCTCCCTAAGGGCAGTCACCTAGTTGACCTACTCACGCAGTAGGTAGCTTGTAATCTTTAAGCTGCTCACGTAGCTTCATTTTTTGCATTTTTCCTGTTGCACCAAGTGGTATAGCATCTACAAAAATGACGTCATCAGGGATTTGCCATTTAGCGGTTTTTCCATCAAAGAATTGGAGTAACTCCTCACGTGTGACTTGCGTATCTGGGCGTTTGACGACGGCAATAATCGGGCGCTCATCCCACTTAGGGTGTGGCATGCCAATGCATGCAGCCATCATGACCGCTGGATGCGCCATGGCGATGTTCTCCACATCAATCGAACTAATCCACTCGCCACCCGACTTAATCACGTCTTTGCTGCGGTCAGTAATTTGCAAAAATCCATCCGCATCAATGGTGGCCACATCGCCCGTTGGGAACCAGCCATTGACGAGTGGATTGCCGCCCTCACCTTTGAAGTACTCGGCAATCACCCATGGGCCTTTGACCAATAAATCACCAGAAGACTTACCATCCCAAGGCAGTGACTCACCAGCTTCATTGACCACCTTCATATCCACACCAAAAATGGCGCGACCTTGTTTGAGTCTGATTTGCATTTGCGCATCTGGCGGCAATTTGAGCTGCTTATTTTTGAGTGTGCAAAGCGTTCCTAGCGGCGACATTTCGGTCATCCCCCATGCATGCAAAACTTCTACGCCATAGTCATCATTGAAGGCTCGAATCATCGCGGGCGGGCAAGCCGAACCACCAATCACGGTGCGTTTCATCGTGCTGAACTTAAGGTTATTTGCTTTCATATGTGCCAGCATCATTTGCCAAACCGTTGGCACGCCAGCGGAATAGGTCACGCTCTCCGCTTCCATCATCTCGTAGACAGACTTACCGTCCATAGCTGGACCAGGAAACACTAGCTTAGCGCCCGTCAGCGCTGCACTATAGGGAATGCCCCAAGCGTTAACGTGGAACATAGGCACTACAGGAAGAATCGAATCGCGCGCCGATATACACATCACATCAGGCAGCGCCGCCGCATAGGCATGCAGCGTGGTCGAGCGATGCGAATAGAGCGCTGCTTTGGGATTACCTGTTGTGCCACTGGTGTAACACATCGACGAAGCGCTGTTTTCATCAAACTGCGGCCACTCATAAGCTGTGGGCTTTGTACCTATCCAAGCCTCATAACTAACCAAATTAGGAATCCCTGTGTCCGCTGGCAGCTTGTCGGCATCACACAGAGCCACATAAGTTTTAATCATCGGGCAACGTGCATGCACGGCTTGAACAATGGGCAAAAACGTCATGTCAAAGCAGAGCACCTTGTCTTCGGCATGGTTGGCAATCCACACCACTTGATCAGGGTGAAGCCGTGGATTGAGCGTATGCAGTACGCGGCCTGAACCACTCACACCAAAGTAAAGCTCAAGATGCCGATAGCCATTCCATGCCAGTGTCGCCACGCGGTCTGAGAACTCAAGTTTTAAGCCATCCAATGCATGCGCCACCTGGCGTGAACGCTTTGCAACATCTGCCCATGTATAACGATGCAGGTCACCCTCCACACGGCGCGAAACGATTTCACCGTCAGCGTGATGCCGCTCGGCAAAGTCAATCATGTTAGAGATAAGTAGCGGCTGGTCTTGCATCAGGCCTAGCATAGTGGACACTCCAATAGGGGTTAAATTAAGCCGATGATTATGTCTTATATAAGAACGATCGTGCTATTAGTATCTACCCTAGGCTAGATAATCTAAGCATGATTCGATTACCCCCCTCCACTCACGCTATGCTGTGGGCTGCTCTTGCAGGATTTTTATTCGTCTCTCTCAACACCATCGTTCGGTCTTTGGCGCAAGACTTAGATCCATTTCAAGCTCAGTTCTTGCGCTACTTTATGGGACTCATGTTGTTTACACCGTGGGTTATCAGAAATGGGCTAGCTGCCTACAAACCGACGCAAATCAGTGGGCAATTCACGCGCGGCGCATTTCATACCGTTGGCCTCATGCTGTGGTTTTATGCCTTGCCAAAAATCCCAATCGCCGACACCACAGCCATCGGCTTTGTGGGTCCTATCTTCATCATGATTGGTGCGGCTTGGTTTTTGGGTGAAAAAATGCACGCTGACCGCTGGATTGCTTCACTCCTCGGGTTTACGGGTGTGATGATTGTGGTCGGCCCGCATCTTGGCGGCACGGGTGGTTGGTACAACCTCGTCATGCTGGCTTCGGGGCCCATGTTTGCAGCATCATTTCTCATCACCAAGGCGCTCACCAAATACGAATCTACTCGCGTCATTGTGTTTTGGCAATCACTCACAGTCAGCGTGTTTAGCTTGCCGCTTGCCATCATTTATTGGAAAGCCCCTACGCTGGCGCAGTGGGGCTTATTCGTCGTCTGCGGCGCACTAGGCAGCCTCGGGCACATAAGTCTGACCAAAGCGTTTCGCTCAGCCGATATTTCTGCCACCCAGTCGCTCAAATTTTTGGAGCTCATTTGGGCGGCCGCTTGGGGTTGGCTTGCGTTTAGCGATGTGCCCACACAAACCACGCTCATTGGCGGCGCGGTCATTTGTACAGCCACTATTTGGATTGCGCGGCGCGAGGCGATGCGGCATACCCCTGAAAAAATCTAAATGAAAAAGTTAACTAACCACTTCGCTGCGCTTGGCAAAGACTTCTACACCGAACTAGCACCGCAAGGCATTCCTAATCCCTATTCGGTTTGCGTCTCCCGCGCCGTAGCAGATGAAATCGGGCTTAGCGAGGAGTGGCTAATCAGCTTTGAGGCGCTACAAGCCTTTGCAGGCAATATCGCCCCTGAGGGCTCACAGCCATTGGCCTCCGTCTACAGCGGTCACCAATTTGGCTTGTGGGCAGGGCAACTGGGTGATGGGCGAGCACTCTTGCTTGGTGAGCTAGAAACCACCAACGGTAACTTCGAGATTCAACTCAAAGGCACAGGCCGCACGCCCTACTCGCGCATGGGCGATGGACGTGCGGTGCTGCGCTCTAGCATTCGAGAATTCCTTTGTTCGGAGGCCATGCACGGGCTTGGTATTCCCACCACACGTGCCTTGGCCATTGTTGGCTCGGATATGCTGGCTCGGCGCGAAACCAACGAAACCACAGCGGTCGTGACTCGCGTTGCGCCGTCATTCATTCGCTTTGGTCACTTCGAACACTTCGCCTATCGTGGTGAAAATGAACAACTCAAAACGCTTGCCGATTACGTCATTGAACGCTACTACCCCGAGTGCCTGACCACCCGCGAGTTAGCCGCCAATCCATACGCCGCCTTGCTTGCGGCAGTATCAAGTCGCACAGCCTTGATGGTTGCGGCTTGGCAAGCTGTGGGCTTTTGCCACGGCGTGATGAACACCGATAACATGAGCATCCTTGGCCTAACCATCGACTACGGCCCGTTTCAGTTTTTGGACGGTTTCAATCCCGCGCATATCTGCAACCACAGCGACGAGCAAGGTCGCTACGCCTACAACCGCCAGCCCAACATCGCCTACTGGAATTTGTTTTGCCTTGGGCAGGCGCTCATGCCGCTGATCGAGCAAATCGAAGGCAGTTCGGATGCTGCGCAAGCCTCAGCCTTAGCGGCTTTGGAAGGATTTAAAAGCGAATTTCCAGCCGCCTTGCAAGCCAAGATGCAGGCCAAACTGGGCTTCCCTGATAGTCAAGATGGCGACAAAGTTTTAATTGAAGACATACTCAAACTGCTGGCTAAAGAGCGCACCGACTACACCATCTTTTGGCGCACCCTGTCTACGTCGGTGGCAACCAACAACTTCGAGCCGGCGCGCGATCTGTTTATTGATCGCGCCGCATTCGATATCTGGCTAGGCCAATACCAGCCGCGCTTGCAGGCCATTAATGGATGGGAAGGCTCAGCGCATGTGGCTTGCAGTAATTTGATGCTCTCTAGCAATCCGAAATATGTCCTGCGCAACCATTTGGCACAAACCGCCATTGAACGCGCTCAAGGAAAAACCGATGGCGTGAAAGATTTCAGCGAGGTCGCACGACTACTCAAAGTTCTAGAAACGCCATTCGAAGAACACGCCGATTGCCAGGCCCTAGCAGGCTTTCCGCCCGATTGGGCATCACATTTAGAAATTAGTTGTTCATCCTAAGAAGGAAAAATCATGTCCTACCCCATTCAAAAAACTAACGCCGAATGGCAAGCCGAGTTAGAAGCCAAAGGCGCGGAGAGCGTTGCCTTCCAAGTCACACGCCACGCTGCCACCGAGCGTCCGTACACGGGCAAGTACGAACAGCATTGGGAGAGCGGCAGCTACGCCTGCATGTGCTGCGGTCACAAGCTGTTTGATTCTGAGACCAAGTTCGATGCGGGCTGTGGCTGGCCTAGCTTCTCTAAAGCAGTGGACGACAACGCGATTGAAGAAAAACGTGACCTAGCGCACGGCATGGTCCGAGTCGAAACGCTCTGCGCCAATTGCGGCGCGCATCTCGGGCACGTATTTGACGATGGGCCACGGAACGCCCAGCACACGACGGGATTGCGTTATTGCATGAACTCGGCATCGCTGGCTTTTAAGGAAAAGAACTGAATCTGCGATGAATGTGATTCAGCCCAAGAAACTACTACTCACTAAGTGGACAGCGGTTCAGCCCATCGCAAAAAACAAACATTTCTTAGTCTCAAAAATTGTTAAGCCTGAGTCGTCTGAGTCGCCTGACATGGCGATTGAATGGATTGAATTAGAAGCCGTATTTTCTAAAAGCATCACTCGCATGCGCTGGCAAGATCTACGAGATACCACCATGTGGAAGCAAGGTTGGGTTTAGTTTCACCAAGGAAGCTGCTCTGCGCTGTAGCTTAAAAACTGCCCCGATTGCTCTGGCATCAAATCAGCGTCGTGTAGCAAACCAACAGGGAGTGAGTTCATCGTCGCCAAGTCGCCATCGCCTCAAACAACAACTCACTGAATAGCGCTAAAGCCGCTGCGGGAATCGCTCCCGCGAGCATGAGGGCGCTGTCGTTGAGCGCGAGACCTGTCACGATGCGTTCGCCCAGTCCCCCTGCTCCCACAAACGCGGCAATGGTTGCTGTGCCAATGGCAATAGCGCTTGCGGTACGAACACCAGCTAAGATGGTCGGCATAGCAGCTGGCAGTTCGACAAGGCGCAGGCTTTGCGCATCCGTCATCCCCAGCGCCTGCGCGGCACTTCTTTGGCCTTTGGATACTTCGGCAAGTGCTATGCAGGTGTTGCGCAAAATAGGCAGCACCGCATAGATAGTGAGCGCCAAAAGCGCAGGCCAAAAACCAATCGTGCCAAGCGCCGCAATAAAGACAACCAGCAAAGCCAGCGACGGTACGGTTTGCAGCACGCTGGCTGACCCTAGCACCAGCGCACGAAGCTGCGCGTGGCGATAAATGCTAATCGCCAGCGGCACGGCAACAAGACATGCAGCACCCACCGACACCAACACGAGGACGATGTGTTGCCCCAGCAATCGCCACAAATCATCAGCCCACAAGCGCTTCCACACTTGCATCAAAAACTGCCCCGCAGGCCTTGCTGTGCTTGTATCTGCCGAGGGAAGATTCGCCGCCGCACTAACTAAAAACTGTTTGGCTATTTGATCAAACGGCTGACTTTGCAACTCCGCCTGTGCATTCATCGCAATCATTGCGGGTTCGCTCACACGACCTTGCAATTGCTGGATGGCCGCCCACCCGGCAGGATGTTTTTGAGGCACATCTAAGCGATACAAAACGACTGCATAGTAACGCGGGAAATAGTTTTGATCGTCCACCAACACACGCAAACCAAACGCATTGATCTTGGCATCGGTGGTGTAAATATCCATTACGTCAATTTGCTTATTTTCAATCGCGGTGTAGGCCAAACCGTGATCAAGTCCGAGCGGCGTGTGCGCCAACCTGTACTTGCTAGACAAGCCCTTCCAGCCGTCCGCTCGCCCGATAAATTCGTTGGATAAACCCAGCGTCAATTCAGGATGCTTCGCAAGATCACTCAAACTGCGGATGCCAAAGCGATCAGCATCCGCCGCTCGCATTGCCAGCGCATAGCCATCGTTAAAGCCAATCGGTACGGCAACGCCTAACCCGTGCTTTGCAAGCGCGGCTTGCATGGTCTGCAACGTCATATCTGTCGAGGCTTTTAAGATCTCGGCGGCGATCGTTCCTGTGTATTCAGCGTAGGCATCAATCTGCCCCGATTTGAGCGCTTCAAACACGATGGCGGTATTGCCAAGCCCTTGCAGAACCTGCGTTTTGGCGCCGCTGCTCGCCGCAGTTTGCGCCAAGAGTTCGGCAAGTATGTAGGACTCGGTAAAGCGTTTAGAGCCAATGCGCATGGGTTGCGTAGCATCTGTTTGAGCTACCGCCTGCACTGAGGCCAAGCCATACCAGATAAGGGCTGCAAGGAAATAAACCCAATAGGAATATCGCCGCAGCATAGTCAAATTAGGCCAAATCGCCCGCTAGCGATGCCAGCGCTTCAGGTGCAATATCCACATGCATGGGATAGTTGGTGTGGTCGCAGCCTAGCTTCACGCCCGCGCCCGCTTTCACGGCGGCGCACATCTCGGGCGTAAGCTCGAAGCGCACAAAGTGAACCGCGCTGGTCTTCTCGTCAGTCTCACGCTCTAGGTCTTCGTCTGCAATGGCATAGACGCGCGGCTTACCTTCGACCTCGACGTAAGTGCGGTCTTCCACGCCGATAAGCCTTGCCAACTCGCGCTTGCGCTCATCCACATTTGGGTACTCAATCATCATGGTCGCTTTCCAGTTCGAGCCTGTTGGCACGAGCGGCGTATAGACGTTGATTTCTTCCTCAATCGCTTCTTCTTCAAAGATTTTTTCGATGCGCAACATCTCTTGGATTTGATAGCGAATCGAGAGTTCGCTTTCAAACTGCATATTGATGTGCTCGCCCAAATGGATAGAGCGCAGCTTACGGTGCGCTATCACATCTGCCTTGTGCAGCTTGCGAAACTTGTGATACGCCTCGAGTGTCATGAGGCTATCGGGTGTGATGGGGAGTCCAGTCGTTTTCATTTCTATTTATTTGATTCCGTATGCTTTGCGCACAAGAGAGAGCGGATGCTGCTGCTCGGGAGCACCCAAGCCATTCACTTCAAAGCCCTGTGCGATATGGTGTCCGCCCAGTGGGCAGTCCGAGCTGATGTAGTCGGGCAAGCCAGCGGCAGCGCGGTCGTCGCCTGTTGTTGGCAAGCTACCAGGGTGATCTGCCATTTTTTTAAAAAGTGGTTTGCCAATTTTCATAGCCTGGCTGTGCGTCGCCTTCTTCACACCAAACGTCCCCGCGTGCCCCGAGCAGCGCTCGTTGGTTTGCACGAAGGTATCGGGAATCATCTTCAGCATTTCTTCCGTCTTCTTGCCAATGTTTTGCACGCGCCCGTGGCACGGGATTTGATAACTGATCTTGCCAAGACTGACGGGGAATTCCGTCTTTAAGAGGCCATCGCGCTTACGTGCCATGAAGTATTCAAACGGATCCCACATCGCGGCCTTCACGGCTTGCGTGTCCGCACAATCAGGGAACATGAGCGGCAGCTCTTGCTTGAACATCAAAGTGCAACTGGGCACAGCAGTGAGGATGGCGTAGCCGTCCGCCGCATATTTAGCGAGCACGGGAATGTTCGCTTCCTTGCTCTTTGCCACCGAGTTCAAATCGCCCAGCTCCAGCTTGGGCATACCGCAGCACGACTCTTTGTGCACCAGCACATAGGGGATGGCATTGTGATCCAAAATTTTGATGAGGTCGTGGCCAATGCCTGGCTCGTTGTAGTTGATGTAGCAAGTCGAATAGATGGCGACTTTGCCCGGTGTTTTTGCGCCATTCACAACCGCGTACTCGGTTGATTTTTCAGCCGAGCTTCTAAATTTTTTGGTCGCCAATTCTGGCAGCCATGCCTCAGAGGCCACATCCAGCGTGGCTTCCAGCAGGGCACGTGCTGGCTTGGTTTGGTTAATTTTGTTAATCGTTTGACTAACGATGGGGATTCCTGCGAAAGAGCCGTGCACATCGGTGCTGGACAAAAACTTCTCGCCCAAAGTCACCTTATTGCCTACCGCACCCTTTTCAAACTTGATCGCCTTAGCACGCAGCATCGTGTGCGGAAAGTCCACATTCCACTCATGCGGCGGGGTGTACGGGCACTTGGTCATGTAGCACAGGTCACACATGTAACACTGATCGACGACCTTCCAATAATCCGCTTTGGCGACCCCGTCAACTTCCATCGTGCTGGATTCGTCAACGAGGTCAAACAAAGTCGGGAACGAGCCACAAAGGCTCACACAGCGACGGCAACCGTGACAAATATCGAAGATGCGTTCTAACTCGTCAAAACATTTTTCTTCGTTGTAATAGTCCGCTCCCTTCCAGTCAATTGCGTGACGGGTCGGTGCTTGCAGGTTGCCTTCTGTCGCCATGTGCGTTCCCTCTCTATTCAGCTATCAATCGACGAGTTCAGCCAAAGCTTTGGCATAACGGTTGGCGTGTGAACGCTCAGCCTTGGCCAAAGTTTCAAACCAATCGGCGATTTCTTCGTGACCTTCGTCACGTGCTGTCTTGGCCATACCAGGGTACATATCGGTGTACTCGTGGGTTTCGCCAGCCACAGCTGCAGCCAAGTTTTGACGTGAAGAGCCAATTGGCAAGCCTGTTGCTGGGTCACCGCACTGCTCTAGCCACTCAAGATGTCCGTGCGCGTGGCCTGTTTCGCCTTCAGCGGTCGAGCGGAACAGGGATGCCACGTCGTTTTGGCCTTCGATGTCAGCCTTGTTCGCGAAGTACAAATAACGGCGATTGGCTTGGCTTTCGCCCGCAAATGCGTCTTTCAAGTTTTGCTCGGTTTTCGAGCCTTTCAATGCTGCCATGATGATTTCTCCTATTGCAGATGGATTTAAGTTGTCGTCTCAAAAAAGACCCTTGAACCATACCAGAGAAACCAAGGCTCGTCACGTGGACTTCTACCGCACAGAAGCTATGAGCCTTATAAATAACTTTAATGATGCATTCAAACAGCCGTTAAGAGATTCTTTAAATTAGCCGCCGCAGGCCCTGCATTCATGCCGTAGCGGCGCAGCAAACTGATGCGTTTGAAATCCCAAGGCTTCACACTCATCGCCAAGGCCGTGAAACCATCCAAACGCGACTTGGCAATCCAAGCGCGCAGGGCTTTGTTCTTTGACCAGCGATATTGGTTGCGCAAATTAGCCGCATGCATCCGCAGCCAATCCATCTGTTTATCGGGCATTGGGAGCGGGCCGCACAATTGATTTTTCTGCTCTTCGCCCTCAAAATTAGATTCGATATGTGCGATGAAGGCCGCACTAAAAGTCGGCTGAAATGTTCGCACAAATTGCGGTGTGATTTTGTTACCCGCAAAGACGGGCGTGCTGTCCGTTCCCGCGTGGAATTGCACCGCACTGGCCGAGCAATCCACATAAAGCCTGTTCGCATCCGTTGGATAAGTACCGTTCGCTAAAACAATCTGATCACGCTCAATCCCCTGGATGCGCCCCATGCGCACGACATTTTTGATGGTGGACAAGAGCTCCAGCTCAGACTGCGACATCAGCGCTCCGTGGTACATAGAGGGCTGCACGGTTTTATCTAAGCGCAGCCAATGACCGCCCGCCTCCAGCTTGGCATACACATCGTCAATTGACGCTGCGCCAGCAATGATCTCCATTTGCTCGGCAAACGAGCCATATGATGCTTCAAAAAATTCTTTCCCTGGCTGCACCTTGGCGCGGTTTTGAAACCACGAGTCGCGCGGCATTATCCACGTAATCGAATCTGGCGGTGTACCGTTCTCCAGCAACCACAGACAAGCATCCACGCCCGTTTTGCCTGCGCCCACCACCAGATAGCCTGACGGCGATTGTTTGATACGCGGCAGCTCGTTCAGCGGCACACAGTGCACACCCTCCGCCATCGCGTATTTAGGTGGATGCGTAGAAGGCACGGAGGTATTGAGGTGCGTGGTGTCTACGATTTTTTTGGCGACCGTGACCACCCGCTCTTCGCCCGACATTAAAGAGCGAAAGCGATGGTCAGTATTCCAATCGCCCACGTAGTCCGACATCGGAAAATACTGCACACGACCTGATGCCACAAACTGCTGCATCAGCTGCTCGTAATAGCTCACCAGTTCGCTGCTGGTCGCACGTTCGTACATGCCCACATTCAAACCTGTTTGGTCTTTGCTGTTGCTGCCAAGCGGCTTAGAGTTCACGCCGTAATAAGCGGAAGGCTGATGCAGCCGCACAAACGGATAAGCATCGTTCCAATGCCCGCCCGGGCCGTGATGCCTGTCCACAATCACCATGCGGCAATTGGTTTCGTGAAAAATCACGTCAGCAAACGCCATGCCGACTGCGCCGCTGCCGACAATGAGATAGTCTGTGAGACAGTCTGTGGTGAGTGTGGGTTTAGTCATGTGATACCCCGCTTTCAGTCAACGCTTTCGGAAATGATTTGAACTGCGCCCAGTCTAGGGGAAATTGCGGCAAATACTCAACCAGCAGTTGACGCATGATTTTTGATTGACTGGCATCACGTCCTTTTTTAATGGGCTGGCGCTCATCTTGCTGTGATAACCACTCTTTAAAAAGCATGAAGCTTCTGGGGTCTGGAACGGTCATTTCAAACGCTCGTCCGTCTTGCGCCAAAACCGTTTGCTTAAGCTTGGGCGCAGACAGCATCCAGTCCATGTGCGTGAGATCAGTCGCAACAAAATCACCTGTCCCGCCAATTTGGGCGGGCTCAGACTTCCAGGGCGGGCGAGGCATTTGGCGTATCAGGTCCACCATATAACCTGCACTATTGACGGCGCGAAAGCGCTGATTGTCCATAAGCTCAAATGTTTTGTCCGTTTTTTTGAGCAGTCCCAGCAAACCTTCTGCTGCGTCTTGAGAATACTGCGCTTCATCGGCAACTATCGTTAGCTTGCTATGGTGTTTCCACAGTAAATCAATATCGGTCGTTGCTGTGATGTCGCTGTCAAAGCGAACCCCTGCTAGTGCCTCGTAGGCATAAAGCGCATTGGTGCCAATCACGACAATGTTGCGTCCCATCCAGCCGATTTTTGTCAAGCGCTCGCAAATGTCAGCCAGCAAACGCGGGGCACTGCCCGCGCGCAAAGCCCGTGCAACCCTAGATCGCTCGGCCATTTTGTCCTCTAGCGCGCGAACCCGCGCATCCGCCGTTTGCTTGCCCAGCGTAAAAGCTTCGAGGATGGTTTGTGTTTCCGCGCTACGCGCCCCCAAAGACTTGGCAGTGCCTTTGCCATCCAAAGTTCGATAAAGGTATTCTCTGGCGCCAACCGTCTTCCAATGCATCCCGCCTTTGAAACTGGCAGCCTTCAATTGAGCGTCCCTAAGCGCATCGTAGGTTTGCTGACAATCAATTGCCGCCTTCGCTGCACCTTCTGATA
>CANBRV010000020.1 GCA_947372005.1 Comamonadaceae bacterium
TCTGACAATCCATTTGCGGATAAAGAAAAGAAAAAGTAAGTATGTCAGCTTGCGTAATCATCACGCCTTAAAATAGACGAGTTGGTGCTCGCGCAGACCTCACAATCAGCGCAGTTAAACGGGAAGCAGAAGGGGGAACTCAAAACTCACCTAACCTGCGCTGCCCCCGCAACGGTAAGCAATTTCATCAAAAATTGTTAGCCCGGATATCGGCCAACAGCGTGATTGCTGCGAATTCATAACCCGTTGCGATCAAGAAACCCAAAGACCTGCGGGGACGCTAGTCAGGGTGCACTACTCCTGTTAGGTATTTTTATGAACAAGCTCTCCCCCGTGTATGTAGCATGTCTGCAAGTCACGTCTCTATTGGCCTGTTCCGCATATATGTCGGCAGCCCAAGCACAAACGACATCGTCAAACGAACTAAAAGAAATGCTCATTACGGGCACGCGTGTTGCTATCCCCGTCACGGATGTCATTGCTGATGTCACTGTTATTGACCGTATCACTTTAGATAATGCAGGCCAATCTTCTTTGCGTGACGTGCTTTCGCAGCAACCAGGCATTCAAATGGTATCTACAGGCAGCTATCGGTCTAGCACCAGCATCTTTTTGCGTGGTGCCGCCAGTTCTCAATCTATTGTCTTAATCGATGGTCTTCGCGTTGGTTCTGCGACATCTGGAGGCGCTGCGTTAGAAAATATCGCGGTAGATCGAATTGAGAGAATTGAGATTCTCCGTGGCGCGGCGTCGGCTCTTTATGGTCCGGATGCCGTGGGCGGTGTGATTCAAATATTTACAAGAGAACCAACAGACTCGTTAGATATAAGGACCAGTATTGGCGCCGGAGGCGATGGTCAGCAGCAAGCTGCGGCATCATTGCGTGGCGGCACAGGTATGGTTGGGTATAGCCTTGGCATGTCACGTGAAAAAGCTCGAGGCATCAGTGTGGTGACAAATTCGGCTAACACGGGTTACAACGCCGATGTTGACGGCTTTACGGCCACTAGTACAGATGCTAAATTTGTACTTAAGCCGAACAAAGATCACGCATTGACTTTGAGTCTGCTACAAAGCGACACAAATTATCAAACGGACTCCGTCATTCCGACGGGGACAGCCAATCCATTGGGCTTAACTAAAGCAACCCTTGATACACATAATTTAGCCCGAACACAGAATGCTGCGCTGAAATGGGATGCAAAATGGCTGCCGCAGTGGACCTCATCTTTGATTTTAGGATCGAATGCCGAACTATCAAGCCAACAGTATTTACGCGCATCCGACGGTGCATTGGGTGCAGTAGGGAAATTTGATACGCGTCGCCAACAAGCGAGTTGGCAAAATGATATTCGTTTTGCAAAAGATGTTTTATCGGTTGTGTTTGAAAAACGATCAGAGTTAGTAGATAGCTCCACTGCCTATACCGTCACGCAGCGTGATGTTCAAAGTGGCTTGCTCTCTTACGCATTCAATCGCTCTAAGTGGAGCGCTTTAATGGTTGCACGTAACGATAACAACTCCCAGTTCGGTGTTTTTCACAATTGGGCTCTGTCTGCAGGCTATAAGCTCACCGATACATTACGTGCTGTTGGCAGTTCGGGAACCAGTTTTCAGGCTCCTACGTTTAATCAACTGTACTTCCCTGGATTCGGCAACACAGCCTTGTTACCGCAAAAGAATAGGGCTAATGAGCTAGGTTTGAAGTATCAAAAAGAAGGTGTAGCCCTAGGTGCTGTGGTTTATCAAAATAACATTCAAGGCTTTATTCTTTCGACAACCAATGCGCAAAGTTCGTTGGCTGTCCTGCGTGGTGGCACATTGAGTGCGGACGTACATCCTGGGAACATGGCTTATTCTGTGTCCTATGATTACGCAGATCCGCGCTCCTACTCCGCTACGCCTGCAAGCAATGATTTACGTCTGGTACGCGTTGCGCAAAATGTCCTCAATACTCGAATGAGTTATCGCATGGGAGATTTCAGCGTATTTGGTGAGTTCAAGTTATCTAGTAATCGCGAAGATGCCAAAGTAACAGGAACAGGGCGCGACATTCTGGCTGGCTACAACGTATTAAATTTAGGAGGAACTTGGAAGGTGCAAAAAAACACAAGCCTCATGGCGCGCATCAACAACGTGAACAACACCCAGTACATGCTCGCTAATGGTTACTCGATGCCTGGACGTAATGCGTTCGTATCGCTGAGTTGGTCGATGTAGGACTGAACATGACGAGTTGTCCCGCACTGCTTATCGCTGCGCCTGCTTCAGGGCAAGGCAAGACGACGATCACGTCTGCTTTGGCGCGTCTGCACACGCGGCAGGGGCGCAAAGTGCGGGTCTTCAAATGTGGCCCCGATTTTTTAGATCCCTATTGGCATACCCTTGCCAGCGGCGCACCTGTTTATCAAATGGACTTATGGATGACAGGCGAGGCGGACTGTCGTGCGCGGCTTTATGCAGCCGCGATTGACGCGGATTTGATCATCGTGGAGGGTGTGATGGGTTTGTTTGATGGCGACCCCAGTGCAGCCGATCTTGCCGAGCGTTTTGGTCTGCCTGTGCTGGCGGTGGTGGATGCGTCCGCAATGGCTGGCACTTTTGGTGCGCTAGCTTTTGGCTTACAGCACTACCAAGCAGGTGTGCCTTGGGCTGGGGTATTAGCCAACCGCGTCGCGAGCGAACGCCATGCGGGCATGCTCCAGCGCAGCGTGCGAGATCCCGCTCACTTTATGGGCGCGGTGATGCGTAATCCCGCCATGACCTTGCCCGAGCGCCACTTGGGTCTTACCGTTGCCAGCGAAGTGACGGATGCTATGGATCGCTTAGATGCCGCAGCTGACGCGCTAGCAACGACACCGCTTGGGCAGATGTCGGTTGCTGATTTGCAGCGCTGGACGGTGGACTTTTTACCGCCCGTGGACGAAACCATCATCGCAGCTGCATTGGATGGCAAAACGATTGCCATTGCCCGTGACGCGGCTTTTTGTTTTATTTATGCCGCTAATTTGGATACGTTACGAGCGCTGGGTGCTGAGCTGGTATTCTTTTCACCTTTAGCCGATAAGGCTCTACCTATATGCGATGCGCTTTGGATTCCTGGTGGCTACCCCGAGCTACATGCAGAGTCGATCGCGGCCAATACATCGCTACGAGACAGTCTGGCCGCGCACATCAAAGCAGGTAAGCCCGTGTGGGCTGAGTGCGGCGGCATGATGGCGCTGTTTGAGACGCTCATCACGGTGGATGGACAGCGCCATGCGCAGTGGGGCTTTCTCGCTGGCGAGGTCACCATGCACAAGCGCCTAGCAGGGCTGGGACCTCAGCAACTCTGCCTTGCTAGCGGTACGCTGCGTGGGCATACCTTTCATTACTCAACAACAGCCACCTCGCTAGAGGCGGCAACTCGCACCACGCCGCCCAATACCAACCCGATGCCTGATGCGGGTGAGGCCTTGTGGATTCAAGGTTCCGTACGAGCGAGTTATTTTCACGCTTGGTTTCCGTCTTCTCCCGAAGCTGTAGTGGAGTTATTTTCATGATGCAATTTTGGCGCTACGTCATCTGTCTCTTGTTCGTTTTGGCAGGGCACAGCGCATATGCCTTGCAGGTGATCGATGATCGCGGCGTGACGATTACCCTAGCCGCCGCTCCCAAGCGCATCGTGAGTCTTTTACCTTCGTTGGCTGAAACGGTGTGCGAGCTAGGGTCTTGCGGGCGTCTTGTGGGTGTGGATCGGTATTCCAATTTCCCTGCTAGTTTGCAAAAGCTGCCTCAAGTAGGAGGAGGATTGGATCCAAACATAGAGATGATCGTATCGCTCAAGCCCGATGTGGTGCTGATGTCGAAATCTTCCCGTGCCGCCGAACGGCTTGAGGCGCTAGGCATCAAAGTGGTTGCACTGGAGCCCAAAAGCCATGCCGATGTGCAGCGCGTGATGCTCAAATTAGGGCAATTGCTAGAAGTGCCAGACGCAGCAAGAATTTGGCGAGCGATTGATGCAGGTGTATCGGCGGCGGCTCAGTCACTACCTACTAAAGCGCGTGGCATGAAGGTGTACTTTGAGGTCAATCAGGGGCCCTACGCGGCGGGCGAATCGTCCTTTATCGGCGAGACGCTCACTCGCTTGGGTGCGAAGAACATCGTGCCTGCAAAGCTGGGACCCTTTCCCAAGCTCAACCCAGAATACATCGTAAGGGCGAACCCCGACATCATCATGATTGGTCAACGCAGTGCCGATGGCTTGATGACTCGCCCTGGCTGGCAAAGCATTCGGGCTATCCGTGAGCAGCGTGTGTGTATTTTTCCAACTGAGGAGGCCAATACGTTGGTTCGTCCAGGGCCTCGCATGGCTGAGGGTGCCCGCTTAATGGCTAAATGTTTGGGATCGAAGCTTTGAAACTTTTTTCTTTAAGCGGTGTGATTGCCGCTCTCTTATTGGCTGGGTTGGGTATTTGTGTGGGCAGTACAGGGTTTGAAAATCTGTTGCGCCCGTTGCTCCATCCCCTTCTTGATCCAGAGCAAACGGCAATGGCTCAGCAAATCGTTTGGGAAATCCGCTTGCCACGTACTTTTGGGGCTTGGGCTGCAGGTGCTTTGCTTGGTCTGGCTGGGGCTGTGGCGCAGGGGTTGTTTCGCAATCCTTTAGCTGACCCATATTTGTTAGGTAGTGCCTCGGGAGCCTCACTGGGCGTGGCTTTGGCGCTTGTCGCCATGGGCGGCGGTGCTGGCATGTTAGGGGGTTCTAGCGGGGCAGCCAATATGATGAACGGCGGCGTAGCTGTAAGTGTGTTCTCTAGCAGCATGTGGGTACGTCTAGGTTTGACGGGCGCTGCATTTTTTGGCGCAGTATTGGCTGTGCTGCTAACACTGATGCTGTCTAGGGGTGTAGGACATACCTTGCGTCTTTTGCTTGCAGGTGTGGTTGTTGGTGTGGTGTTGGGTGCTGCTACACACCTCGTTTTATTATTTTCTCCTGATTCGTTGCAGGCGATGCAGGCATTCATGCTGGGGTCTACGGCGTTTGTGGGTTGGACATCCTGCGTGTTAATGGTCTGTGTGTGGTGTGCCTGCACATTGATGGCTTGGTTGTTTGCAAGGGTGCTTGATGGACTGAGCTTGGGTGATGCCACCGCTGTAAGTTTAGGTTTGCCTGTTACACCTATGCGAGCTGTCTTGGTCGCGGTGTTGGCTTTAGCAACGGGCACAGCCGTGGCGCAAACTGGATTGATTGCTTTTGTAGGCCTAGCCGCGCCGCATCTGGTGCGTTCCATCATTAAAACCACGCATAGTCATCTGATGTTGCTTTCAAGTCTTGTCGGCGGCGTATTGCTCATGGCCGCCGATATCTTGGCGCGTGGATTACTTGCCCCGCAAGAGCTTCCCGTAGGCGTTCTCACCGCCGTGCTGGGCGGTGGTTATTTGCTTTGGTTGATGCACCGTGGTCACCGCGGTATAGGGCAAGCAGGAGGTAGCACATGACGGCGCTTACTGCTTACGATATCCATGCAAGCCTAGGTATGGGCGCAGGCAAAACGTCAGTACTACACGGCATTACGCTAAGTATTGCCGCAGGTGAGTGGACAAGTATTGTTGGTCCTAATGGTGCGGGTAAATCCACGTTGCTGAAGTGCCTAGCAGGCGTGCTACCCCATAGCGGTACGGTGACGCTGCTGGATAAGCCTATGCAATCTTTGCCGAATCGCGAGCGAGCTAGGCAACTTGCTTGGCTAGGGCAAAACGAAACCTCAGCTGATGATTTAACGGTGTGGGATGTGGCCATGCTGGGTCGTCTGCCGCATCAGGCGTGGTTAGCGCCACCTAGTCTTGCCGACAAGGCTGCGGTTGAAGAGGCGCTGCGGTCAACTCAAGCGTGGGAGTGGCGAGATCGTGCCCTCGGGCAGCTTAGCGGCGGTGAGCGTCAGCGTGTGCTCCTTGCGAGAGCCCTAGCGGTGCAGGCCCAGGTGCTGCTCATGGACGAGCCTTTGGCCAACTTAGATCCACCGCATCAAGCAGATTGGTTATCCGTGGTGCGCGCACTGGTGCAGCAGGGTACAACCGTGGTTAGTGTTCTGCACGAGATCAGTATGGCTTTGCAAGCCGAAAACTTAGTGGTGATGGACAAGGGGCGTGTCATCAACCAAGGTCGATGTGCCGACGCGTCCACGCACCAAGCACTAGTTGATGTGTTTGATGGGCGTATGGCTATTCATGCGATTGGTGATCAATGGGTCGCTTTGCCAGTTGAAAAATAGAAAGAATCAAGTGATGACTGACATCCAAAAACCCAAAATGTGGGACTACAAACGGCATATCCTGATTTGCACGGGGCCTCGCTGTGCATCAGATGGCGCGGCGCAGGCGTTATTGGACAGCTTGACTGATAAATTTAAAGCGGCAGGTTTGGATGAGGGCGACATGCGGGTTAAGCGCAGCCGAGTTACGTGTTTTGCTACCTGCTCGGGCGGCCCTCTCATGTGCGTACAGCCAGATGGTACTTGGTATTACAACGTCACGCCTAGCAATATGGACCGCATCATCGAGCAGCATTTGGTAGGCGGCAAGCCTGTGCTTGATCTGATTTTTCACCAAGGTCCTGAATGTCAACACTCTTAAAACGATATGCAAATTGAAACTCCACCCACCGATAAGCCCTACGAAAAACCTGAAGGCGAGCGCCGTGGTTTAGTCATAGTTAATACGGGCGATGGCAAAGGCAAAAGTACGGCGGCTTTTGGTTTGGCGCTTCGCGCACATGGACGCGGCAAAGCTGTCAAAATTTTTCAGTTTATGAAAGTGCCAACCGCTCGCTTTGGCGAGCACCGCATGTTTGAACAACTTGGTATTCCCATTGAGGGTCTTGGTGACGGATTTAGCTGGAAGAGTCACGACTTAGAGCATTCTGCACAACTGGCGCGAGATGGCTGGCAAAAAGCCAAAGCGGCTATTTTGGGCGGAGGCTATTTTTTAGTAGCACTCGATGAAATTACCTATCCGCTCATCTATGGCTGGCTCGATTTGGAGGATGTATTGCAGACCCTGCGCGCACGCCCCAAAGAGGTTCATGTTGTACTCACGGGGCGCCGCTGTCCGCCCGAGATTATTGAATTGGCCGATACCGTGACCGAGATGCAAATGATTAAACATGCGTTTAAGGCGGGTATTCCGGCGCAGCGCGGGATCGAGGATTAAGCCGGTATGTTTTCAGCAGATGAATGCCGCGCGGTGTACCGAGCTATTTTTGAACGGCGCGATATGCGTCACTTCAGTGGTGGCACCGTCGCTCCTGAAGTTATGCAGCGTTTGCTGACCGCGGCGCATTACGCGCCCAGCGTTGGGTTTATGCAGCCGTGGCGTTTTATTCGCATTGCTTCAACTAGCCTACGCACACAGCTTCACGCTTTGGTTGAGGCGGAGCGCGTGCAAACCGCACGGGCACTGGGCGAGCGTGAAGACGCGTTTATGAAACTCAAGGTCGAAGGAGTGCTGGAGGCGGCTGAAGTTTGGGCTGTCGCGCTAGCTGATGGACGCGAAGCGCATGTCTTTGGCAGGCGCACGCTGCCGCAAATGGATTTAGCGTCTGCTGCGTGTGCCATTCAAAATTTATGGTTAGCCGCGCGTGCCGAAGGCTTGGGTGTGGGCTGGGTGTCGATGTTTGAGCCCGATGCTGTAGCGCGTTTGCTGCAAATGCCGGGTGGTGCCCAGCCGATTGCCTTGCTGTGCATCGGGCCCGTGCCCGCATTTTATGAAGAGCCCATGCTGCAACAAGAGCGCTGGGCTAAGCGCAGTTCGCTTGACACGTTGTTATTTGAAGATGCATGGGGGCAAGCGCTGTGCAAGTAATGCTCATCGCCTTATTGGTCGCGTTGGCGATTGACGTTTGGCTCGGTGAGCCCGCACCTCGCTTTCATCCTGTGGTGTGGATGGGCAATTATTTAAGCTTCTTTGAATCGTGGGTTGCGCCAACTGAAGGCGCTACAAAAAGTGATGCCTTTGACTACCCATCTTTTGGAAGAGGTGCCTTGGTTTGGCTATTGGGCGCGGCTTTGGTGTGGGTTTTGTTTGCTGCTTTGCAGGGGTTGTTTTTGCAGTTGCCCGTAGCGCTATCGGTGGTGTTGATTGGCCTTGCACTCAAGCCAATGCTAGCTTGGGCGATGCTGCGCGATGAGGTGTGTGCCGTTGAGGCGGCGCTTGGACAATCGTTGCAAGCGGGGCGTACACAATTGGCTCGTTTAGTGAGTCGTGATGTGACAAACCTGAGTGCCGAGCAGGTGCGCGAAAGCGCCATCGAAACACTTGCTGAAAATTTAAACGACTCCGTAGTCGCACCTCTTTTTTGGTTTGTGCTACTGGGTCTGCCAGGCGCGGCACTGTATCGTTTTGCCAATACTGCCGATGCGATGTGGGGCTACCCCGGTATGTACCGAGCTCGTTACTGGCAATGGGCAGGTAAGTGGGCGGCGCGTGCAGACGATGTTTTGAGCTGGGTGCCTGCTCGCATCACTGCGCTGCTGGTCGTATTCGTTTCGGGTGGACTGTCGCTTAAACGGCTATGCATAGAGGCACGCCGAACACCATCGCCAAATAGCGGCTGGCCGATGGCAGCTATGGCACTGGCGCTAGGTGTAAGCCTTAATAAGCCAGATGTGTATTGCTTAAATGCACAGGGACGTGCCCCGCAGCCCAGCGATACCGTGCGTAGCGTAGCGATTGCTTCAAAAGTCTGGTTTGCTTTGGTAGCTAGCGCCGTCATGCCGGGGTGTTTTTTATGACCCGCATACATGGCGGCACAGACGCGCTTGGCACGGCGCGTTTTGATTTCTCTAGCAACAGCAATGCTTGTGGGCCATGTCCAACCGCTTTGAAACTCGTAGAGCACGCTGATGCGAGCGCCTATCCCGATGCCGATTACACCGTGCTCCGTGCAAAGCTAGCCGCTTTTCATAGCGTTGATGCATGGCGTGTGATTCTGGCTAGCAGTGCCAGTGAATTCATTTTTCGCATGACGGCCTTGGTCGCCAAACAAACTGCGTTGCAAGGCAAAGTGAGCCTACCTAAGCATAGCTATGGAGACTATGCCCACGCGGCACAGGCGTGGGGGCTTCGCACAGCGGCGAACCTCAGCGAGGCCCAATTGGTATGGGCTTGCGAGCCATCCAGTCCGCTGGGAGTGGCTCATGCACCTTGGCCTGACGAGCTGAAAGCTTCGCAGCCCGCGTTGCGCCAAATGGTTGTTGTTGACTGCGCTTATGAGCCGCTACGCCTATCGGGACAGTCCAGTTTGAGCGCCGTGCAGCGGGATACCGTTTGGCAACTCTGGACGCCCAACAAAGCGCTAGGCTTTACAGGTGTGCGCGCTGCCTATGCGATTGCGCCGCAGAGTGCGCAGAAAGACGCCCTGGCTTTAGAGGAGTTGGCCGCTTCATGGCCTGTGGGTGCCCATGGCGTGGCACTTTTAACAGCATGGACGGATCAAGGCGTACAGGATTGGCTTGCCGAGAGCTTGGTTACTTTAAAAAACTGGAAGGCAAGGCAAATTGATATATTGCAAAACTTGGGCTGGACATGCCTACCGAGCGACAGCAATTTCTTTTGCGCTGGTTTAGCCACAAGTCATTCACCGATTCAAATGAATGTAACCGCAATACTTTTGCGCTTGCGTGAGCAAGGCATTAAATTGAGAGATGCAACTTCGTTTGGAATGCCTCAGTTTGCACGTATTAGCGTGCAGACACCTGTGGCGCAAGATGCGCTAATGGACGCATTAAAGGAGTTGTCATGACCGCCGTCTGCATCATGGTGCTAGGCACAACGAGCAACGCAGGTAAGAGCTGGCTTGCTACGGCGCTCTGCCGCTATTACGCCAACCTTGGTTTTAAAGTTGCGCCCTTCAAAGCACAAAACATGAGTAATAACGCAAGGGTTGTGGGTGGCCAGAGCCATCTGAGTGAGGGAGGTGAAATCGGTAGCGCCCAGTATTTTCAGGCGCTTGCGGCACGGTGCATTCCAGATGTGCGTATGAATCCGCTGCTTTTAAAACCCGAAGCAGACACACATAGCCAAGTGGTGTTACTCGGGCAAGTCAATCAAACACTCACCGATTTACCGTGGCGTGGCCGCAGCGAGCTGGTTTGGCCGCATATTGCGAGCGCACTCGATCTGCTTCGGGACGAGAACGATATCGTTGTGATTGAAGGAGCGGGCTCGCCTGCGGAAATCAACTTGATGGACAGTGACATTGTGAACTTGCGCGTGGCGCGGTACGCGAATGCTCGTTGCTTGCTGGTGACCGATATTGACCGAGGCGGCGCATTTGCGCATTTGTACGGCACGTGGGCACTGATGCCCGAGCAAGACCGCACTTTGATCCACGGTTTTGTGCTCAATAAATTTAGAGGGGATGCCAGTTTGCTGTCTCCTGCACCTGAAAAGCTAGAAGCGTTGACAGGCGTTCCTACGGTGGCGACGCTACCGATGTGGCGCGAACATGGACTGCCTGAAGAAGATGGTGTATTTGATGAGGGTTTCTCTGCAAACAGCAATGATGATGTCGTAACGATTGCTGTGATCGCGTATCCACGGATTAGCAATTTGGATGAGTTCCAGCCGCTTAAAAATATAAAAGGTGTGTGTTTAATCTGGGTGCGTAGTGCGGCACAGCTAGCGGCGCTAGGGGCTCATGATTGGATCATCCTGCCAGGCTCTAAAAACACAGAGTCAGATTTGGCGTGGCTCAAAGAGCGCGAACTAGATGCTGCGGTTAAAGCGCATGCCGCAAGCGGTGGACGGCTACTGGGTATTTGCGGTGGATTGCAAATGCTGGGCGAAACGGTTGGTGAATCAAAAGGATTGGGGTTGCTCCAGCTCAAAACCATATTTGCGCAGGACAAAACAGTAAAGCGAACAACGGGAAGTTTTGGAGCTTTGCATGGCGCTTGGGAAGCGCTATCAAACGTGGTCGCCACAGGATACGAAATTCATCACGGCGTGACCACACCATCTGACTGGGGCTCAGAGCTGGCTTGGCAGAATGCGGCTGGCAATGTGTTGGGAATTTATTTGCACGGCATGTTTGAAGAGTTTGCGGTTTTGCAAGCGCTTTGGGGTGCGGATGCACCAAGCTTAGATAACGTGTTTGAAGACTTGGCAAGATTTGTGGATACGCATATGGAGGATGGCTTTTTAGCCAAGCTTGCCAGCAAAGTTGCAGGCGCTTGATACCGCGCACGCCTTGCAGTTTGGGCTTCGTGCCGTACACACATAGCGGCCATGCAAAATAAGCCAGTGGTGCGCGTCCACTAAAAATTCTTTTGGAATGCGTTTGAGTAGCGCCAGCTCTACGGCGAGTGGTGTTTTGCCTGCTGCCAATCCCGTGCGATTACCGAGCCTGAATAAATGCGTATCCACCGCCATGGTGGCTTCGCCAAACGCAGAATTCAAAATCACATTCGCTGTCTTACGGCCCACACCTGGCAGGGCTTCCAAGGCTTCTCGGCTACGCGGGACGATACCTTCGTGCTCGTCAATCAAGATGCGACAGGTCTGCATCAAGTGCTTGGCCTTAGAGTGATAAAGCCCGATGGTTTGGATGTAGGACTCTAATTTTTCTAAACCTAAATCTACTATCTTTTGCGGCGTGTTCGCAACAGGAAACAAGCGCTTTGTGGCCTTGTTGACACCCACATCCGTCGCCTGCGCGGAAAGTAGCACGGCGGTGAGTAGTTCGAACACGCTGGTGTATTCCAGCTCAGTGACAGGTTGTGGATTAGCTGCGCGAAGTGTTTGAAAAAAGAATTCGATTTGCGTGGACGACATCGGTTTGGTGGTCACAGCGTTGCCCCTTTCAAAACCAATGGGCAACCTGCCGCCACAAACACCACGCGGTCGCAAACAGCGGCGACGGCTTGGTTCAAGCGACCTGCTTCATCGACAAACAAGCGGTTGATCGCGCCCATGGGCACAATGCCCATACCGACTTCGTTGCTGACTAAGATGATGTCGCCTTGTGCCTTGGAGAGACCATCCAGCAAGGCTTGGCGCTGCGCCATAAAGGCTGCTGGTAAATCAATAATGCCCACTTCGGGATAGGTTGTGGATGCGTCAAACAGCAGATTGCTGAGCCACACGGTGAGGCAATCCACCACGATGACGCATTCAGGCTTGCTGTGCATCTCTATGGCAGCGCCGAGCGCTATGGGTACTTCTAATGTCAGCCATGCAGGATTTCGCCGCGCTTGGTGATGCGCGATGCGTGCTTGCATTTCGCTATCTGCATCCGCTTTTGGCGTTTTAGCGGTGGCGATGTAGATGACCTGTTTGAGCGTTGGATTGGCTAGGGTTTTCGCCAACGATTCTGCATAGCTGCTCTTGCCTGAGCGAGCGCCGCCCAAAATTAAACTTCGATTAGCCAAGGTGCGATTAAATGTGAATGAAGTGTCCATAGTCGATAGGGTATCCAAGGCTTTCTTCGAAGCTGCAGATATTTTTTTGCCGAAGGATTGACCTGATCACGCCTGCGTGCGTGATGACCCATAGCGTTTGATCAGTAGTAAAAAAATCTCGCACATCATGCAGCCAGCTTGCGACTCTGCTATCGAGTTGCTGCAAACTCTCGCCGCCGTGATGTGCATCAAATTTTGAGGCTATCCAAGCGTCCATTGCAGACTTGCCGATACTGTCCCAAGGCTGCATTTCCCAGTTGCCAAAGTCGAGTTCTTGCAGCCTCGCATCGAAGCTGAATGCCGCCGCTGGATGCAGCGTAGCGAGCGCTGTGCCAATCTCTGCGCAGCGCTGAAGCGGGCTGCAGACCATATGGGATGGGGCTTGCGACAGTAGCAATAACTTGGGTGAAACCTTTTGCGCTGATGTCATCGCAAGCTCACGAAGCAGCAAGTTCGTTTTGCCGTAACAAATACCGCTTGCTACCTCGGGCTGTGGATGACGAATTAAAACAAGAGCCATACTTTTAAAACGCGAGCCACGCCACGAAGACGGCGTAGATCAGCAGCTCAAACACTTGCTGTGCAAAGCCCAAGCAGTCGCCTGTGTAGCCGCCAATGCGGCGGACAAAATAACGACCCAGTAGCCAACGCATCACTGTCAGCAGGCCAATACAGATAAGGCCTAGCAACATGTCTAGGAATAAAAGCGGGGCTATGCCGCAGATGCCCGCAAACACAAGACTTGGCATCGCTAGGCGAGTCGCTAGTGGTTTGGATTTCCCCTCATAGCGCACGTACTCAAGGCTTGCAAGATAGCTCACAGCAAAAAATCGGCTCGCCATGTGGGCAGCAACGACAAGGTAGGGCAAAAACTCTTCAGGAACGCTGGCTAGCAGCTCTAGCTTTAAGCCCATCGCCAGCACCAAGGCAATGGCGCCAAAGCTACCAATGCGTGAGTCTTGCATGATGCGCAGCACGGCCTCTTTGTCGTAACCACCGCCAAAGCCGTCCACGCTATCGGCAAGGCCGTCTTCGTGGAACGCACCCGTCAGCAGCAAAGACGCAATCATCGACAGCACAATCGCAACGCGCAAGGGGAACACTTCCATGGCAAGCCAGAGCACGATGGCGGATACGCCGCCAACTAGTAGGCCAACAAGCGGAAAAAATTTAGCGGATTGATTGAGGTTGCTGCGCAGTGCTTCGTCCGAGACGGGGATGCGCGTGAAGAAACCCACAGCGCCCAAAAATTCGATACGCCAACGATTGAGAGTGTTCAGCATGACTTATGAAGCTGATTTTTCGCTCACGCCAGCGCTAGCAAACGACGCCATGTCGTTTAGAAATGCCGCCGCCGCGACAACGAGCGGATATGCCAGTGCCGCTCCCGTGCCTTCACCAAGGCGCAAATCGAGTTGCAAGAGCGGCTCTGCTTTGAGATACGCGAGTACCGCACGGTGACCTGCTTCGTGCGAGAGATGCGAATACACGCAATAGTCCAGCACGACAGGCGCTATTTGGCTTGCAACGAGTAGGGCGGACGTGGTGATGAATCCATCCACGATGATCAGCATTTTTTGCTTGGCAGCCTCTAGGTACGCACCTGTCATCATGGCAATTTCAAAGCCACCAAAAGCTGCGAGCACGTCCAGCGGGCTTTGCGCTGCGCTATGCAATGTCATCGCGCTTTGCAGCACAGCCAGTTTGCGTGCCATCCCTGCGTCATCAACGCCCGTGCCTCGTCCCACGCATTGCTCAAGCGGCAAGTTGGCGAGTCGGCTAATGATGCACGCCGCCGCCGATGTGTTGGCAATCCCCATTTCACCAAAACCAATGACGTTGCAGCCGCCTGCGGCGAGCTGGCGCACGATAGCTGCTCCCGCCTCTAGGGCTTGCTGCGCTTGATCTGCCGACATGGCAGGCTCGGAAGCAAAGTTTTTTGTGCCTTGCGCGATAGGTGCATTGATGAAGTCTGGATGATTGGCGAAATCAGAAATAACTTCAGCTACGCCTGCGTTGACGATTTTGAGTTGCATACCGCTGGTTTTGGCAAACACATTAATCGCCGCGCCGCCGCGCAGGAAGTTGAACACCATTTGTGCCGTCACGGCTTGCGGGAAGGCCGACACGCCTGCATGAGCCACGCCATGATCGCCTGCAAAAATGACGATGGCTGGATTATGAAGCGTGGGTGAGAGCGTGTTTTGAATCAACCCAAGTTTGAGCGCAATAGCCTCGACTTTGCCAAGGCTACCAAGCGGCTTGGTTTTTTGGTCGATTTTGGTTTGAAGGGCAGCGTGGATGGCAGTATTCATATCTTTTGAAGGATACTCGAACTATCCGTTTTATTTACTGACAACTCTTGTTATGACTCTTGAATCTACCTTCGCCAAGCGCCTTGGCAACGTCGAAACTTCCGCCATTCGCGAACTATTTAAGCTGTTGGCCAAACCTGGCATTATTTCGTTTGCAGGCGGGTTTCCTGATGCGTCTATGTTTGACATTGACGGCATCAAAGCGGCAACCGATAAGGCGCTGGGCGATACAGCAGGTGCCGTTTTGCAATATGGCGCAACCGAAGGCTATAACCCGCTGCGTGCGGGGCTATCCAAACACATGGCGACCAAGGGCGTGACGGTTTCACCGGAAGGTCTCATCATCACGACGGGTAGCCAGCAAGCGCTGGACTTAATTGGCAAGACCATGATTAATGAGGGTGATAACGTCATTGTGGAAGCGCCTACGTTTTTGGCGACGATTCAGTGTTTTAGGCTCTACGGCGCCAACATCATTGGCGCGCCGATTGATGGACATGGCGTACAGGTCGATCGGCTCGAGGAACTCATCAAAGCACATAAACCAAAGCTCGTGTACTTGATCCCAAGTTTTGGTAACCCTAGCGGCGCACTTTTGAGTATGGAGCGGCGTAAGCAGATTTTGGCGTTGGCGGTGAAGTACAAAACTTTGATCGTTGAAGATGACCCCTATGGTGAGCTTTATTTTGATGCCTCGGCCACGGCTGTTGCGCCGCGTTCCATGCTATCGATGGCAAGCGAAGTGCCTGGAAGCCTTGACTGGCTTGCTTTTGCGGGTAGTTTCTCTAAGGTGATGTCGCCTGGTTTGCGTGTGGGCTGGTTAATTGCGCCGCCAGCGCTACTAGCAAAGGCGACGATGTGCAAACAATTTAGCGATGCGCATACCTCGAATCTCAGCCAAGCGATTGCGGCTAACTATTTGGCTTCGGGGTCTATGCCTGCGGCGCTCGTCAAGGTTCGCAAGGTCTATGCAGCGCGCGCCAAAACGATGGAGACGTGTTTGATAGCTGAGTTTGGTGATGCGATGAGGTTTACCGCCCCAAAGGGCGGTATGTTCTTTTGGGCGAATCTAACGGGTGCACGTGGGCAATCGACAGATGTGGCGGCACTTGCTAAAGCTGCGATTGCAAATAATGTGGCTTTTGTACCAGGTGCGCCATTCTTTGCACACGATGCAGATATGACAGCGCTACGATTCTCCTTTGCCACAGCCAACGAAGATTTGATACGCGAAGGCGTGACAAGGCTGGGACAAGCGTTTAGAAGTATTTGAAATCAGCTTCTAGTCAGAAAGTAAAGATCATTAAAGGCGTGTGCTGATGTCAACATTTTTAGCTTGGAATCGTTAGACTGTGTATCGATAACAAGGAGAACTACTATGCTAATGTTAAACAAAATCATGAATACTACTGCCTCGGTAGCTATTGCTACAGTGGCATTCGTAGGAGTTGCTCAGGCGCAAGAGCAGGGACGTGTGATTTCATCGCAGGCCGTCATCCAACAGGTTGCTGTTCCGCGTCAAGTCTGCAACAACCAACAAGTGGCTGTGCAAGGTCAAAAAAGTGGCGCTGGTGGCATGATGGGTGCCATTGCAGGCGGCGCGATTGGTAATAACGTCGGCGCAGGCTCTGGGCGCGGTCTTGCTACCGTCATTGGCGTGATTGGTGGTGCCATGATGGGTGACCGCGTGGAAGGCGCTCCGCCTGTGCAAATGCAAACCGTGCAAAACTGCACAACACAAACTTTTTACGAGAACCGCACCTCAGGCTACAACGTGGTGTACGAATACAACGGCAAGCAATATAACGTGCAAATGCCGAATGATCCAGGGCAGTATGTTCAGCTGCAAGTGACACCCGTTGGCGCTGCTTCTCAGTCGATGCAGGGCACAAATATGGGTATTCCAACGCCTGTGATTCAACCGATGGTGCAGCAACAAGTCGTGGCGGCCC
>CANBRV010000021.1 GCA_947372005.1 Comamonadaceae bacterium
GGCAGTTGCCCTGTTTGCTCACCCAATCTTGCAAACATGGCCAAGAGACTTGGAAAACGCTGACGCTGCGACAGTGCACTCGCTAACGTCGCCCCTTCACGCACTTGCACCAGTGCCTCTAGTGCGTCACGTCGCAGGGCACGGTTGGAAAGTGTCATCGCCGCCGTCTGGAGCCCACGCAAAATAGGAACACCGGCAAGCGCCAGCATTGCCAGCGTGCCACTAAATCTGGCAGCGTTGTAACCGCGTGCAAGTCTGCCAAGAAGAGGCAACTCTAGCCACGCCGCATCAAAGCGCTCCCGAAACGCTTCAGCCCGCAAGGCCATGCGCAACAAGGCTCCCAGCAGCATCAACACCAGCAGCAAGAGCCATCCCCAGTTGCGAATGAAGCTGCTAATGCCCAGCATCGCCACCGTCAAAAACGGCAAGGCACGTTTGCTGCCCGCAAAGACGCTGGCGACTTGCGGCACCACATAGCTGACTAAAAAAATTACGATCACGGTAGCAATCAAGGTCACGATGGCAGGATAAAGTGCCGCGCCGATCAGCTTGGTTCGCAGTGTTTGCTGCTCTTCCAAGTCGTCGGCGAGTTTATTGAGCACTTCGCCCAAGTTGCCGCTTTGCTCGCCCGCGCCAATGACGGCGCAGTAGATATCCGAGAACTCACGCGGATGCTGCGCGAGCGCCGTGGCAAAAGGCGATCCGCCATTGACCTCGGATCGGAGCGCCGCCACGATACCGCGCTGGGCTTCACTTTCCGATTCGTCCACCAACGCTGTGAGCGCACGCTCCAGCGGCAAGCCAGAGCCCACAAGGCCTGCAAGCTGACGCGTCCAAACCGTGAGCGCTGTGGTGTTAAACACGCGGCGCGGGGCAAAAAAGCCGTGCGACTTCGCTGCGCTGTTTGATACGCCAACGACAGCGGTCACTTCCAACGGAATCAGCGACTGTGATCTAAGGTTGCTACGTGCACCACGCGCCGTATCAGCCTCGATGATGCCCTTGCGGGTTTTGCCGTCAGCTTCTAGGGCGGTGAATTGATAGGCGGGCATGATCTATCTTTGCGCGACTTAACTTTGCAACAACTTCAACCAAGCCAGCACATCCACCTTCGTTTGATATTGCCCAAAGGCTTTGGTGTCTTGCTCGCGCACGATGGGGAAGCTGTCCATGATGTAGGCCGCATCGTTTGCGTCCAAGCCATAAAGATAAAAGAACACCGCGTCCAGCGCTGCCATGCGCGTGCGGCGCTCGGCCTCATCCCACACAAACGGCGCAAGCACATCGCCGCTCTTGTCCACATAGCCCAAGTCTTTGGCAAATGCCGCCATGTCATGCGCGGTGTAGGTCAGCGCCAGAACCTGCGGAATCACGCAGTCGGCGACTGTAGGGTCATCGTGGTAGCCATTCATCAGCTTGACATCCCGCATGGCTTTAACAAATTTGCGCGGCAAGGGTTTGTCGAAAGCAGCGGGGGTGATAACGGGGAGTTGCTCCAAGATAAACCAATTCACGCTTGTGCTCTGAATTTTTTGTCGCGAAACAAAATCAAATACCAATGAGTTTAAATTTGATAACAGGAGTGTCGCTGCCTTCGGATAACTCTCGGAGTTTTCGGGCATTGGCAAAAGTAGTGGAAGCTTATTACCTGCAAAAGTACTAGGCACGATGGCGGCAATGATAGTGCGCATATCAGTTCCACGCGCTATGTCACGGAAGGCTAAAGCCCAATCTTTTCTTTGGGCTTCAGGAATTGAAGTTTTTAATACCCAATATTGAGGGGTTGGAAAATAACTTGTGTCTTTTTTGGTGTCGCTTTTTGTGTGATTCGAGACGGTAGCAACTTTTAGGTTGTCATCATTAACATCCACACTTGCAGAGCGATGATCGTATTGATGGATCATCCGTCCAACATACAACGGTACAGCCTCGTTGCTTTTTTTATCCCTCCAGCGGTTTAACGGTGCGCGTTGATAACCTTGCTTAATTAGCTCGTCTTCTTTTAAAAACAAGTGCGAATCGTTAGTCATGTGGAACATGGTCGCGTATTTCACTGGCCACACTTTGACAGCCGAAGCTTGTCCTAGTGACTCGCTTATCACGCCATGCTTCACCAGCACAGGGTGCTGAGCATAGAGCTTGAGAGTAATGTCCGCATCGCGTCTGTTACGGAAAATTGGCGCTGCGCCCGTGTTGGGATTGACGCGGTCAAAGTCTTGGCTAGAGAGCGCGAGCATACGGCTTGGGTCATCCAACTCGGCCAAACTGTGCAGGTAAAACGCACAACGGCTAGGCAACGCTACAGGCGGCTCATCCATTGTCATACGCGGCGTTTTACCAAACACCAAGGCAGAAAATTTAAAGCTGGCGTGCACGTCCGGGAAAAACACTTTGCGGTTTTCAAAATCAAATAGCGCGTGCAATTTGCCTGTGCTGCTGATGGATTTAAAAAACGTCGACGCGCCTTTGTCTGCCGCAATACCGCTAGGGGTAATGAGCGCCACAATGCCTTGCTCGTTAATCAAACTTTGCGCCCGTTCAATGAACAGGCTGTAGAGATTCACGTCACCACCGCCTAAGAGCGGATAGTCGCCCGAGCCTAATTTGCCGTTACTCAAAACTCTAGCATTCGCTTCGGCACGAGAGGTCGCTTGCAAATAACTATCCCATAGTTGTGATTTGTTTTTTTGCAACTCACCAATTAACCGTTTGCGATCTGCGGCTCTAGCCTGTGCAGCAATCCGAGGGTCACGCTCGGCAAACCACTCTACTTCTTGTAGCTTGATGCGATCCCACGGTGGATTTCCAATGACGGCATCGAAACCCGCGTCTTTTTTAGGCTTATCACTGCCACCAAATACTGTTGGAAATTGAACGCGCCAGTGGAAAAAAGTTTCTTGCTGCGCAAGCTTCTCCGCTTGTTCCATGAGGTCGTTGGCTGCTTGCACCCCCGCATCATCTCCACCCAGTTTCCCTGCGTGCAAAACAGCAACAAGGTTATGACTGGGATCTAACAATTGACGCAAGCCGTTGTAGTGCGCGTGTTGCCCAGCAGCGATCTCGGCCTCTAACGTTTTAACGTCTTTAGGTAATTTAAAAAGTTGCGGCAATTTAGCAATATCACTGACAGGCCAACCTGGTATCAACCAGCGCAGTGCACGCCAAAAATCCATGACCGCCAAAATGGGCGCGGCCTGCTCTTTTGCTTCTAGCGCGAGTTGCTTAGATAGCCGCGCTTCAGCGATGTCCACATCTGTTAAATCTGCCACTTGAGCGATATTGGCAGCGGCTTTGCCTAAACGATCAAACTCGGTTTGCAATAACAACGCACCTAAGTTTTGAATGTCCTTTTGTACGTTCGGTAACTGCTCGCCATGCAAACTATCACCCACTTGCAAGTGGTGGTCTAAAAAGCTGAGTGGCGCACCCACGGTAAAGGTATGGAGCCAAAGTGCCGTTTTAGCCAGCTCCACCGCCATGGCGTTTTTATCAACGCCAAAAATGCTCTTCTTCAAAATCATGCGGCGCACGATGTGGCGGTCGTCTAACTGCGCATCCGTCACTGCCCAGCCATGTGTTTTGGCGGTTGTCTTAATGCTTTGCCGAATGGCCGCTATGCGCTGCAGGACGGGGCTTTGCCAAGGGCGGCCTGCTTCCGCTAAATGCTTAGCCCAGCTTTGATCGTTCACTTGAAGTGTGGCGCTTGCTACGGCCTCCAGCACGCGATCCGCAAGGTCATCCACCAACGCCACCAAGAAGTGGCCGCTGCCCATAGCTGGGTCGCAAATTTTTAGCTCAAGGATTTGCTGAGCAGGATCTACAGCATCCAAAGCATCCCAGTCGCCAGGATTGAGAGAGGTTTTCTTTGAGAGTTTTTTGAGATGCGCGTCAAAAGCATCCCAGCGTGTTTGCGCCAGTTGTCCCACCGATTCGCGCAAAATTAAACGCACCAAATCGTCATGTGTGTAATAGCTGCCCGAGACTTTGCGGGCAAAGCTGGAAGGGGCAGCCACAACACGGTCAATCTCTAGCTTGTCTTTGTAATCATCCTTAGCCTGCACCTCGTGCACAAGGTTGTATTCCAGCAAACGCTCGTAAATGCCACCCAAGTGCGCGACCGCCAAGTCACGGTAGTTAATCCAGCCGCGCAGCAAATCTTCGGTACGACGAGAGAGAGCGTCGATGATGGGTGCCATCACCTTATCTGGAACTTTTGCGCGGTTTAGCAGTGCAGAGCGAGACCAGCTAAACAGTCCGCCGTTGTAGGCGGGCATCCCAATATCGTCGTCGCCTTGGTCAATCAGTTCCGTTACGCCTTTTAGCGATAACCAGATGTTCGACATCGTGCTGGAGAACGTACTGCCCACATCAACTTTGGCCTGCACGTCTAAACGAATGCGCCGCACGCTGTAAGGCGTATAGCGTTCGTCACGCACAGGTAACAAATTACGGTCTTCAGCGTAAAACAAAAACAGCAAGCGATAGAGCAGCACCAGCGCGGCTTCGCGCACTTCGACTAAGTACTCAGGTGTGTATTGCGGACGGATAAATTGACCGTAACCCACTTTATGCGTTTGTGCGTGCAAGTCGCCACGTGCCAGCGCATCCGCCAATTTTGGAAAGATATCGTCAAACACCCGAGCACCCAAATCTTGCGATACTTTTTCTTCGTACAGACGCGCTTCGTTTAAAGCATAGGCATGGAATGTGCGCTGCGCGTTGTCCCACTCTTGCGGCAAAAAGGCTTGCTTTTGAAAGAACAAATAAAACAGTTTGAGCGCGTGGCTAGGTTCGATTTCCTCTAGCTCGTGCTGGATGCCGCTAATTTTTAACGCTGCCGCTACATCGACTTCAAAAAAATCTTCTGAGCGTGAACGCGCGTCTTGCCAATACAGCCTCCACACGTTGCCGTTGGTGAGCACGCCCCACTTGACGGCGCGGTCGGAAACGACATCGGCACGGCTGAGATAGCGCAGCATCTGGCTCGACGGCGCGTCGGGGTCGTAGGCCTCAGACGCGTCGCCCCTATCTAACGGACGCAGCCAGCGTTTGGCCTCTAGCACGGCGATGCCATGCCGATAGCGACGGTCGTCTTTGGACTCCGCCAGTGCTAAAGTTTTTTTGTCGTTATTGGCAAACAACAAGCAATCGGGAACATCCTCGCGGCGCTTGCTCGATAAATTAACTTGCGGCAAAAAATCATCTTGCCAACCTAAAGCAACGAGCACTTTGTAGATGATTTCGGATTCTGTCTGCGCTTCGTTAATGGTGCTACTGGCATTCACACCCGCTGCTGCGTAGATGCCGCGCAACTTAACTTCAAAGTCGGCAAAGTCATGTGCGAGTGCGGCTTCGTAGCACGGAGTCCCTTGAACACCGCGCAATAAAAAATCTTGTGTAAAAAGTTGGCCTTGCATGATGCTTTTAGTCTCTCGTCACGCGAACCAACTCTTCGCGACTGGTGATGCCACTTGCAATCAAACGTTCGCCGTCTTCGCGCATCAGCTGCATCCCGCCTGCAATGGCGGCTTCGCGGATGTGTGCTTCGCTAGCGTTTGTATGAATGAGCGCCTTCATCGGCTCATCAGTCACGAGTAATTCAAAAATGCCTGTGCGACCTGAATACCCTGTATGACTGCATTCGCTACAGCCCTCGCCGCTACATGCTTTGCAGAGCTTACGCACCAAGCGCTGGCCGAGCACACCAAGCAGAGACGAACTAAGTAAAAACGGCTCAATCCCCATGTCGATGAGCCTTGTGACGGCGCTGGCAGCGTCGTTGGTGTGTAGCGTTGCCAGCACCAAGTGGCCAGTGAGCGAAGCTTGAATCGCAATTTGCGCGGTTTCAAAATCGCGGATCTCGCCAATCATGATGACGTCGGGGTCTTGGCGCAAGATGGCTCTGAGCGCCTTGGCAAAGTCGAGATCAATTTTGGCGTTGACCTGTGTTTGTCCAATGCCCGCAAGCTCATACTCAATAGGGTCTTCCACGGTCATGATGTTGCTGGTGCGCGCATCCAGCTTGCCAAGCGCCGAGTACAGCGTGGTGGTTTTTCCCGAGCCTGTAGGCCCCGTGACAAGAATAATGCCGTGCGGCTGCTCGATCAAATGCAAGAAACGTTTGAGCGTCTCGCCTTGCATACCCACCGCTTCTAGCGTGAGTTTGGACTCGCTCTTATCGAGTAAGCGCAGCACGGCGCGTTCGCCATAAGCCGAGGGTAGCGTCGAGACGCGCACATCCACCGCGCGAGTGCCGATGCGAAGCGAAATGCGACCGTCTTGCGGCAAACGCTTTTCGGCGATGTCCAGTTCCGCCATGATCTTGAGGCGTGAAATCAACGCGGCGTGCAAAGCGCGATTGGGCTGCACCACTTCGCGCAATGCCCCGTCCACTCTAAAGCGCACGACGGAATGGCGCTCATAAGGCTCGATGTGGATATCACTCGCACCATCACGCGCGGCTTGCGTCAGCAGCGCATTGAGCATTCGGATGATGGGTGCGTCGCCTGCGGACTCCAGTAAATCCTCCACCGCTGGCAGCTCTTGCATCATGCGCGAGAGGTCGGCGTCAGATTGCACTTCGCTCACCACTTGCTGAGCGCTGGACTCGCCGCTAGCATAGGCTTGGCTGATGCGCGTGGCAAGTTCCGTGTCTTCCAGCTGCTCAACTCTGAGGCCTTGCTGTGCGTATTTGCGGCGCACCTCTGATATACCAGAAGCCTTGCTGGTTATGGCTTGCAGCAGAGTCAACTCGGCGCCATTGTCCACAAGCAATAGCTGCTGGGTACGAGCAAAAGCGTAAGGCAATGGGTAACGCATGAGCTTATTTGGCTGGCGTTGGTTGGGCTGGTGCAAGCGGTGACATTTGCATCAACGGCGAGTTTTTAAGCGGCGTATTTTCTGGCAGCACGGGCACACCAAAGTTAAATCGTGGCGAGTTGAATTTATCGAGATCCGCTTGGTTAAGTTGCAAGCTGCGCATATTCTCGAAACGCTGCAAAGACAACGCCTCGGTACTGGCTCCATCACGCACAATGACAGGGCGCAAAAACACCATTAAATTGGTCTTTGCTCGGCTTTTGGTTTCACTACGAAAGAGCGCTCCGAAAAAAGGGATGTCAGCCAAGCCTGGCACACGGTTTTGGTTGCTCGCTTGCGTATCTTGCAAAAGACCGCCGAGCACCACAACCGCGCCGTCATCCACAATGACATTGGATTCAAGTGAGCGTTTATTGGTAACCAAGCCCGTAGTCGAATTAACCGATGCAGAATCGACACTGGATACCTCTTGGAAGATGGTCATCTTGATTGTTCCATTTTCACTAATTTGCGGCTTAATCCGCAACGTAATACCAACATCTTTACGCTCTATCGTTTGAAAAGGGTTTGAGGTGCTGCCGTTTGAATTGTTGGTGTACTGTCCCGTGAGAAAGGGTACGTTTTGACCCACCACAATCTTGGCTTCTTCGTTATCGAGTGTTAGCAAGTTAGGCGTAGACAGCACATTGCCATCGCCCGTTGTTTCTAAAAAATTAGCCAATGCACCAAGCACATAGACGCCACCCGTTTTATGTGCTACGCCCACATTGAGGCCTGCACCTGGCGAAACGGTACTGCCTAAGGTGCCTGCCGCAGCAGCTGCGCTAAGCCCCAATATATTGCTGCCACCTGAGCCAAAGTTAGTGCCTAAAACACCAATATTGGTATCACCTCGACCGCCTAGTGCACCTTGCCACTGCACACCAAATGCAGCAGCCTTATTGCTGTTCACTTCAGCGATCAAACTCTCCACAAACACTTGCGCACGGCGCACATCTAGCTTGTCGATGACGGCACGCAATTGGCGGTACTGCGGCTCTAGCGCAGTAATGATGAGTGAGTTGGTAGCAGGATCCGCTTGAATTTGCCCGCCCGTACTAGGCTGGGCGCTCACCGCAATCGGCGTAGTCACTGCGCTGCCTGCGATCGCTGTACTTGTGCTCGTCGTGGTCGCGCTACTGGCTAGCGCCGTATTGGCAGCGCCGCCTGAGGCTGTCGCCTGCAAAGCAGCTCGCAAAGTGATCGCCAGCTTAGTAGCATCGGCATTTTTAAGTGGTACAACATAAATATTGCCCGCTGCGCCATTGCCATTGGCGGCTGGTTGGTCAAGCTGCCGAATAAGCGATTTGGCTAACGATAAACGCGCCGGATTAGCCGCTCTTAGGATGAGCGCATTGCTACGCGGCTCTGCCACCACTGTTGTTTTAAAGGTCGCGTCTGCTGTACCGCCCGCAGGCGTAGCGCCTGTGCTGCTGGACTCCAGCAAGCGCAGCAGTAATGGCGCCATATCGTTGGCCAAGCCATTTTTAAGTGGTACGATTTCAATATCTGTCGCATTCGCCACATCTAGCGCAGCGATGATTCGAGTGATCCGATTTAAGTTTTCGTTGTAGTCAGTGATGATGAGCGAGTTATTGCTGGTGCTAACGTTGATGGTGTTGTTAGGGCTAATCAAGGGCCGCAAAATAGGCACCAAGTTATTCGCGTTTTCAAAATTGAGCGTAAAGATTTTGGTAACGATTTGATTTCCTGCGCTCTTGCTGGTCTCACCCGGCGCAATCACCGTGCTTTCCCCGCCTTGCAGCTTGGCATCCGCTTCAGGAACGACTTTATAGAGTCCACCAGACTCCACAACGGTAAAGCCTTGCAAACGTAAAGCGCTTAAAAATTGATTAAAAGCCTCGGCGCCGCCAACGGGCTTTTCCGTGGATAAATTCATTTGGCCTTTAACGCGAGGGTCAACGACCACATTGCGATTGGTAAGCGTCGCAATGGTGCGAGCTATTGCTTCGATTTCCGCATTAACAAAGTTAAGCGTGACAGGTGCCGTTTTTGCCGTGGGCGCGGGGCCGTTCTTCTTTGGCGTTTGCGCCCAAGCGCCCAGCACCCCGCTCAGCACAAGGCATGTTAAAACGAAAAATGATTTCATAAATAAGTGTCTCATAACTTCAAAATCGAACGCGAGCGCCCGTCAGTACTGGGTTGCCATTGTCCAACAATATGGAGCAGGTTGGACAGCGCCTCTTCTCGGCCACTAGCCGCGACGGCCTCACCCTGAAAGCTGGCACGGCCAGCCTCAATTTGGCCCCTGCCCGTCAATATCAAAGCAGCGTCAGTGGGCGCACCAGCCAAGGTCTCTAATCGCAGCGCAGAATCGGCACTGGTCAACAAGTAGCTGCCCAACGGCCGCACCGTCGAGAGTGCCGTCGCAACCTGACGAGCTTGCAAAGAAGCACGGCCCGTCAGGCTTTGCAGCCCCTGCCCTGACCAGACGCCAGAGAGCTTCTCGCTAGCAAACAAAAATTCGCCAGCCAATTGCAGCGTATTCCAAGGTGCACCAAGTCCCGTGAGCAGCTCAGCAGGCACGCGAAGGTGCGCGGTGCTTAATCGCCACTCAACACCTAGCCTAGGATCAAGTGCCGCCGTCCGCAGGCTAAGCTGCACAGGATTTTCGGCAAGGGTGCAGCAAGAGGCGCTCAGGCTTACATCAAAACCAAGCCACGCAGGGCTGATTTGCCATTTCAGCCGAGACGGCAAACTAACAGCGCCGGCGCTACCTGCGCCGCCCGACATCACTAAATCTGCTGAGCCCTGCCAAACTGTACCGCGCGGCGCTTGCAAGAGCACTTGCCCACCACTACCGCTAGCCAAACCATTCGCTAGCCAACTGGCAGGAGCGTAGGCAATGGCCGCATACAAGATGCCGCACAACGCGCCGCCCATCATCCATTGTTTAAGGGCCTGCATCTGCCATTACCAGCGAGCCATCCCATAGCAGGTCGACCCCATTCGCACTGCTCTTCCAATTGGCTTGCACAGGCAACAACTGCGCGCGGCTGCGAGCTTCGGCTAGCCACCCAGCCAGTGCCTCAGGCGTTGCGCCAACAAAGCTAATATGCACGCGACTGCCTTGCATGGTCATGCTGGCCACACCTAATTTTTTAATAGATACCTCTAGCCAAACCTGCGCTTGCGCACTGCTGATGCGTGGTTTGGCCTTTAGCTGTTTCGCCTCCTCTGCCATGACCTGCATTTGAGCAAGCTCGGCGTCCAACTTAGCGTGTGCCGCATCTGTTTCTCGATACGTTTGCAGCGCAGGCGCAACCGCCAACCACCACACAAGCGCAGTCACGGCCAAAGCAGCTAGCGCAGCAATTAAACGCTGCTCACGTGGCGCTCGCTGCTCGAACCAAGTGTTAAACGCGTCTCTCATGGCTTGCTCACTTTTAACTCGGTCAGTTTGAGTTCGTTGTTTGCATAATCTATTTGGCTGTAAGTCTTTCCTACTAGGGCTTTGCTGGCCAGCTGCGCCTCTAGCCCTTGGGTATCTTGCCCTCCTCGGGTGGCTCTATCGCGCGCTAGTGCCTTCGCCATTTGCAGCGGCGCATCCACCACCACCTGCGTGTCTGGATAGGTTTGCGTCAACACACGACTCATCTGTTCACGCTGTGCAGCCAAGTCGGCACGATCACGCCATGCCCAAATATTCAAGCCAACAATTTGAATCATGACAAGTGCCGCAAGCGCCATACGGGCCCAGCGCCACTCAGGTGCTCGCCAAGCCTTATGAACTGCACCTTGCAGCAAAGCCGTCAAGCGAGGCTGCGGGCGAAAATCAAACTGCGCCAAATCCCATCCAATAAATTGACGTTCTTTCGATTCGGGCTGGATCGCAGCGATCGTGTGCCCCTCGTTTTCGAACTTAACGAGCAACCCTTTAAGCCACGCTTTATCGCAAACCATCACTTCAAATGGACGTCCCAACTTCATAGCAACAGCGGCATCAGGCGAAAGCGCAAAATGCAAATCAACAGGATCATCTAGCAGCTGCTCCTCCAAAGCCCCAGCCAGAGCGGCCTGCAGTCGGTGCGAGGGCGTCGGTGGCAGCGTGATTTCGTGCACCGATAGGCGATCGGATGGCAGCACGAGATGCATACTTTTGGAGTCAAGAGGGGCAGGGGTCAAAACAGGCATGTCAAGCATTGTATGAACTCAAGGCTGCGGCAACCTCAGCAATGACCGGCGCCCAATCGCCGCGCGTTTTTTGTCGAAAAAGCCGCACGGCTGGATACCACGGGCTATCGGCACCCTCTTGCAACCAGCGCCAGCAACCATTAAAGCGTGACAGTATCCATGTGGGTTTGCCCATGGCAGCCGCCAAATGCGCAACCGCTGTGTCGCAAGAAATCACAAGGTCTAGGTTGGCGATCAATGCAGCGGTGTCTGCCCAATCATGCAGATCGGCGGTCAAATCAATGATTGAGAAGTCGGGCTCTTCCTTTATTTGCTTGGCTGGTTCGCCCACCTGCAAACTAAAAAACTGCACGTTTTTTGTTTGTGCAATTGCAGCAAGCGGCGCATACTGCCCAAGGCGCAGCGAGCGAGCAGCATCTACCTTGGCATCAATCGGTTGATGGGGACGATGACCGCCAGCCCAAACTAGCCCCACACGCAAAGCCCGCTGCAAACCCTGATTTGTCAAGTGATCTTGCCAAGCCTGTGCCTCTTGCGGCGCAGCAAAAAGATAGGGCGCATTCGCTGGAATCTTATCCAAGCTATTGGTGCCACAAACAAGCGGCAAACTTAACAGCGGCAAATGGAAGTCAAATTCAGAGGCGCTGACTGTCCTGTCCAGCGCTACGCGGATGCCTGTGTTTGCAAATGATATCTCGAGCAAGCGAAAAAGTGATGGATAAGCCTCTAGGATGACTGTTGCACCCACCCTCTTTAATTCATGCGCATAGCGGCAAAACTGCATCACATCACCATGCCCTTGCTCTGGCCAAAGCAAGATGGTTTTGCCAGCCAAGTTCTGCGCAGTCACAGCGTCCAAAAAACGAGGCTTGCCATATTTGGCTCTTTGCAGCGGCTGCGAGAGACTACCCTCTAAGCGGCGCTCATAGCGCTGCCAGCCCAGCTCAAACTCACCAGCACGCAGCAAAGCCAGCGATTGGTTCCACTGTGCGCTGTGATTATCTGGATCAAGAGTAAGCGCTTGCGCGTAACTGGCAAGCGCCTGCGTTAAGTTCTCTTGGTCGTAATACGCCAAGCCGCGATTGTTAAGCGCTTTCGCCGAGCGCGGATCCAATCGCAGCGCCACATCAGCGTCGGCAATCGCGCCGTTGTAATCTTGCAATTGAAGCCTGGTCGCACTACGGGACACATAACTATCCACCCGCTGGGGCGCAAACGCAATCGATTGGCTAAAACTGGCCGCAGCGTCCACATAGCGCTGCCCAGCAAACTGCGCCAAGCCCGCATCGTTATATCTATCGGCACTGTCCACTGCATTGGCAAGCGGCCTATCCGTACGCAAAGCAGCAACCACAGCCTCCATCACACCAGCCCAATCGCCGCGCGTGGTTTGTCTAAAGAGGCGCACCGTCGGATACCACGGGCTGTCGTCTCGCTCAGCCAGCCAACGCCAGCACCCGTTAAAACGCGACAGTATCCAAGTCGGCTTGCCCATGGCGGCGGCAAGATGTGCAACCGCGGTATCGCAAGAAATCACAAGATCGAGATTGGCGACTAGCGCCGCCGTATCTGCCCAGTCCGACAGATCTGCCGTGAGGTCAACAATAGGGAGCCCTTGCTGCTCTTTCAATTGCGCAGCAGGCGCTCCCATCTGCAAACTAAAGAATTGCACAGCCTGAGTTCTCGCTAAATCTAGCAAAGGTGCAAATTGCGTCAGTCGCAAGGACCTAGCCGTATCAATGCTTTGCAATTCGGGCTGATTGGGACGCAGCCCACCAGCCCAAACCAAACCCACACGCAAAGCCTGATGCGTCAAACGATCCGCGTAGCGCTGCACATCAACCGCCTGCGCAGATAGATACGGAAAATCCACTGGAATTTTGGCAAGATCGTCTGTGCCACACGCCAACGGCAGGCTCATCAAGGGACAATGGAAGTCAAATGTATAAGGGCTGCTCATTAAATCCAGCACCACTGTGATGTCTGGATGCACAAAAGATTCTTTCAAGAGCCGCAACATGGCGTGATTGGCAGCAAGTATCACTTTGGCACCCATCCGCTGCACCACATGGACATAACGGCAAAACTGCAGTGTGTCGCCGTGCCCTTGCTCGGGCCACAAAAAAATGGTCTTACCAGCAAGCGGTTCTTGACCAAGCCACAAGGGCTGGCTATAGCCGCGCTGCTGTAGCTGCATCGTCGTAGCCCTCATAGACTGGGTTTGCCAGCGATGCTCGTGCAGCGGCCAACCCGCGGCATAGTCACCGAGCGAGAGCCGGCAAAAAGCTTCTTCGTACACATCCAGCGAATAAGCAGGATCAAGCTCACGAATGCGCGCGTAACAAGCAAGCGTGTCGGCAAATCGGTTGAGCATGAGCATGATGCGGCCGCGCATGGCCCATGTACTCGCAGTCATGCTTGCATTTGCCGCCTCTAACTTGAGTAGATGGTCGGCGTCAATTAAAGCGTCTTCGTACCGCTGGGCGTTTTGCAACAAGACGGCGCGGTTGTTGCGTGCTTGCCAATAGTCTGGCGCTGCCGCAATAACCGCATCAAAGCAGTCAAGCGCCTCGGCCTCGCGCCCTTGGGTATAGAGCGTATAGCCTTCCAAAAAAAGCGCATTCGTATCGCTCATAGCCGCCGGCGCCACACGGTGGTGACGTTCAAACCTTCGCGCTGCACCAACGACTCTTCGATTACGATCCAATCACCTAAGCGCAAACGGCCGCGCACTTCAAAGTATTGGCTGTAAATACTGAAATCGGTCTCTAACAAACTAGTACCAAGCCCCAGCATATTGCTAGCATCTGATAGCTTTTGCAGTGGTGACTGCGCACGCCCCGTCACAAGCTTTTGCGCTGCGCCTATATCGATGCCAGGCACAGCCGCAAAGACCACAACAGCGCTTGCTGTATTGAGATTGACTGGCGTGCGATTTGGCAAGATGGTGAGATAGTCTTTCAGCACTTGGACGCTGCTGCTGGGTACGCCGAACCACGTAAGTTGTTCGATACGCGTTGGCCGCAAAGAACCATCTGATTTGGCTTGCCAGCGATCAGCCCAATTTTTTAGCTCTGCAATCGGAAGATTGAGTTGCTGATAGAGCCGCGTCAAACTTTGGTAAGTGCTAGCTGACAACACGGCTTCACCCGTTTGGTTAGATACCAAATTGGTGAGGTTAATTTTGCTTTGCGCATCTGTGAGATAGCCCGATAGGTACGCCGCATCTTGGCTAGGATCCGACAGGCTGTCAGCCGTCAAAAACGATGCCAGCTTGGCTTCCTGCAACGGCAGCGCCCACGGTTCGCCCAGATGGTCAATGATGCCGATATTGCCCGCCGAGCGAGCGTCCTCGCGCAAAATCAACCGCGCCCAATCAAGAGCCCCCACCAAGACCCAGCCGGCTTGGCTTTGCGCACGCGCGGCTGCTTCTTGCTGAAGCATAAGCCACTGCCGCCACTGAAGCCCTGCCGCCAGCGTAGCAACCAAGGTGACGACGAGCATCGCCACCAAAATAGCAGCGCCGCGTTGGCGCTTCATCTGCCGACTCACCGCGTCGCTCCTTGCCGAGGCGCAATCCAGTAGCGCGTGAGCTTGCCGGCTATCGATCCATCGCTAGCTCCAGCCGGCAAATCCAAGATTAACTGCACGCCATCGGGTAATTTTGTGGATGCATCGGTAGCTGATCCGCCTGCGGAAGATTGTGGGTTACTCCACGCATCGCCTCGGTAATAAAACAACTGCCAACTACTGACGGGCATCAGCGTCACAGCGTGCACCACATCTTCTGGTTGCGGCGTACGGCTCCAGCGCTCAGCCTGATCCCATGCAGCTTGCAGGGCAACTCGTGTGGTCACGGGTGGCGAGGCCCAGCGCTGCAAAACACGTCCTTGCTCCGTTGTTCGTAGCAGCCACGCCACAACGACGATGCCCGCATTTGGCTCGCTGCTCTGGCGCGTGAGTCGTAGCCGCTGACCATCAAAGTCCAAGGGTTGAATAAGACCTGTGTCCGTGACTGCATCCAAATCCGCCGTCCACTGCGCTAGGCCAGTTTGAACACGCTGCAAACTTTGCTCGTTGCTAAGTGTGAATTCGCCCGCGCGGCCCATGCCATCTAGGGCACGCCATGCCAGCAGCGATAACAGGCTGACCAGCACCAGCGCCACCAGCACTTCGATCAACGTAAAGCCACGCTCTAAGCTCTTCGTATTCAAAATCGCCCCGCAAGAGTGGAGAGCTTTACCAGCGTATAGGCTTGCCTGTCATCGCCGACGGCTTGGTAAACCACGCTATCGACTTTGCGAAAGCTGGGATTGGGCGTAGCTTCAACATGCAGCTTGCCCTCCAAAACCACACCAGCTTGCTTGCAACTAAAACTCTTATCACCCGTATCGGGTAGCTGCCTTGTTAGCCGCAGCTTAATCAGTTCGTTCTCGGCGCAAAGCTGCGCACGAAACATATCGCCTTGGCGCTGGGCGTTGTTAATTTGGGAGCCACTCACGCGCAATCCAGCGCCAAGTGCGATAGCCACAATTGCCAACGCGACTAACACTTCGACCAGTGTGAACCCGCGTAAAGCCTTGCTCACACTGACTTTCAAGGCTGCTCAACCTTGAAAGAACCCACACCGTCCGTCACCACATCGCGGCGTTCTGCGCCAAGAGTCAAGCGAACGCGCTGCGGGGCAATCACGGGATCGGGGCCGAGCACAACCACTCTGGGCGTTGTCGCTCTTGTTTGCGTATCTAACCACTGCGTGGGCAGAGGCTCTTTGCTACGCAGCCCGCGCCAGCGCATGACGGGCGTGCTGGCGTCGTCCTGTACAGTCTCCCAAGTCACCATCACACCAGAAGCACGAGATTGGCTACGAGCCGCATCCAGCAAGACCGAGAGCCGAAGCGCTTCGCGCTCTAAGCTGGTTTGCCCTGCATCCCGCATCGCCAAAGCCACACCAGCTGTGCCCAGTGCAATCACGGTGATGACGACCAGAAGCTCTAAAAGCGTGAAGCCGCGAACTTTGTTGATGACCACGATCCTTACTGCCAAGATCCTATATCCGCGTTTTTGCCTTCGCCGCCAGGCACGCCGTCCGCGCCAAAAGACATCACGTCAATTTCGCCCTTGATGCCTGGGTTTAAATATTGATACGGCTTGCCCCACGGGTCTTGCGGCAGCTTGTCGACATAGGGGCGCCAGGTCGCTGGAATCTGCCCCGCGGTAGGCCTTGCCACTAGCGCTTGCAAACCCTGATCCGCACCTGGGTAACGCTGGTTATCTAACTTGTACAGCTTCAAGGCTTGGGAGAGATTAGCAATATCGGTTTTGGCTGCGGTAGTCCTTGCATCATCTGCACGGTCTAGTACGTTGGGCACAATCAACGCCGCCAAGATGCCAATAATGACCAACACCACCATCAGCTCAATTAAAGTAAAGCCACGCTCTATATTTAAGTTTTTCATGGCTGAATGATAATCCTCCCATGCCTTCATCCTTGCTCCAATTTTGGACGGTTCGTCTCACCACTTTTTTGCTGTGGGCTTTAGCCGCGGGTAGCGCTGCATTTTGGATTTTGCAAAACGTCAATGCAGGAGTCAGCAACAATCCAGACAGCACCAAATTAACCTTATTGACAACAACATGGGCAGGGCGTGCACAAGAACAAAACTTGAC
>CANBRV010000022.1 GCA_947372005.1 Comamonadaceae bacterium
CCGAATGAAGCGCTCACTAACGAAGACATGATTGCCGAGAAATACCAAGGCATTCGCCCTGCCCCAGGCTATCCAGCCTGCCCCGACCACAGCCCCAAGCATGCGATGTTTGAGCTCTTGCAAGCATCTGAAATTGGCATGGGCATTACTGAGAGTCTCGCCATGACACCCGCGGCCAGCGTGAGCGGCTTCTATTTAGCTCACCCAGACGCTGCGTACTTCAACGTCGGCAAAATTGGAGAAGACCAATTACAAGACCGTGCCAAGCGTGAAGGTGCAAGCGAAGCAGATTTGGCGAGATTACTTGCCCCAGTCCTATAAAACTATGTCAGCCAGCCTTAGCAAACGCCACCCCAACAAACGGCACATGCTTTTAGCCAGCTTGGCTGGGTTGGGAGCTTTGGCGGCTGGTGTAATGACCGCTGGTCGCAAAACTCCGCCCTCCGAACTGTCTGCGCTATGGGCGCTGACGCTTCAAACGCCCATGGGCGAGTCACTTGCGCTGGCACAATTTAAAGATAAGCCGCTTTTAATCAACTTTTGGGCGACATGGTGTGCACCCTGCATTGAAGAAATGCCGCTGCTTGATAAGTTCCACCAGGAAAATCGCTCCGCCAACCGCAACAGCTTGCAAATGCTTGGAATTGCTGCGGATAAATCAAAATCTGTTCTTAAATTTTTAAAAAAAGCACCGGTCCAGTTCCCTATTGCATTGGCTGGTTTTGAAGGTATTGCCCTCAGCCAGAGACTAGGAAATGTGCAAGGTGGACTACCTTTTTCCATCTTGATTGGTAAAGATGGAGCTATTTTGTTTAAAAAAGAGGGGCAGTTAACGGCAAATGATTTAAAAATGATCGAAGGCATGGCAGGGCACTCTTGAAGCTAGAATGTGCAATCTTGCTTTTTGGAGTTACTCATGGATTTACGCAAAATTAAAACATTGATCGATTTGGTTTCCGAGTCCAATGTCGCCGAATTAGAAATTACCGAAGCCGAAGGCACGGTTCGTATTGTGAAAAGCTTGCCTGTCGGCAATCCACCAGCAGCTGCTCAAATTCACTATGCGACAACACCCGCCCCGCAAAATACAGCTCCAGTAGTAGCTGCCGCACCAGATGTCGTGGTCGCTGCTGCACCTGCCGCCGCTGCAAGCACCAATCACACACTCAAAGCGCCTATGGTCGGTACGTTCTATACATCCTCAAGTCCAGAGGCAAAACCATTTGTAAATGTGGGTGATTCGGTCAAGCAAGGGCAAACCGTTTGCATTATTGAGGCTATGAAGATCATGAATGAGATTGAAGCAGATAAGTCTGGCACGATTGTGAAGATCCTTGCCGAGAGCGCTCAGGGTGTGGAATATGGTCAGCCATTGTTCGAAATAGCCTAAAGCTCGTTCACAAGCATGGCTATGTTTAAGAAAATATTAATCGCCAATCGCGGCGAAATTGCACTGCGTATTCAACGCGCTTGCCGCGAAATGGGCATTCGCTCGGTTGTCGTGTACTCAGAAGCTGATCGCGAAGCAAAATACGTCAAGCTGGCCGATGAGGCCGTTTGTATTGGCCCTGCGCCTTCGAGTAAAAGCTATTTGTCTATGCCCGCCATCATTGCTGCGGCAGAAGTGACTGAGGCAGAGGCGATTCATCCTGGCTACGGGTTTTTTAGCGAAAACGCAGATTTTGCGGAACGCGTGGAGCAAAGTGGTTTTGTTTTTATTGGTCCGACAGCAGAGTCGATTCGCATCATGGGTGACAAGGTGTCAGCCAAGCAAGCCATGATTAAAGCGGGCGTGCCAACCGTTCCAGGCTCTCCTGGTGCGCTGCCAGACGATCCCGCTGTGATTAAAAAAATAGCCAAACAAGTAGGGTATCCCGTCATTATTAAGGCCTCTGGCGGTGGCGGCGGGCGCGGTATGCGTGTGGTCCATACTGAGGCAGCACTCATCAATGCTGTGCAAATGACTAAGGCGGAAGCGGGTGCGGCATTCAATAATCCAGAGGTTTATCTAGAGAAATATCTGCAAAATCCACGTCATATCGAAATTCAAATCATTGCCGACCAACACAAGCACGCGGTATGGCTAGGTGAGCGTGATTGTTCGATGCAAAGACGTCACCAAAAAATTATCGAAGAAGCACCCGCACCTGGTATCCCGCGCAAGCTGATTGAAAAAATTGGTGAACGCTGCGCGGCAGCTTGCCGAAAAATCAATTACCGAGGTGCGGGCACGTTTGAATTTTTATACGAAGACGGCGAGTTTTACTTCATTGAAATGAATACTCGCGTACAAGTAGAGCACCCTGTCACCGAATGGGTGAGTGGTGTTGACATTGTGCGGACACAAATCTTGGTAGCTGCTGGCGAGCCTTTGCCTTTTCAGCAAAAGCACGTTCAAAACGAAGGGCACTCGATCGAAGTACGGATCAATGCCGAAGATCCGTATAACTTTGTGCCATCGCCTGGAAAAATTACGATGTGGCATGCACCAGGTGGTCCTGGTGTTCGAGTCGATTCACACGTCTACACCAACTACACGGTGCCGCCCTATTACGACTCGATGATTGGCAAAATCATCGTGCATGGTCGCACTCGTGAAATTGCACTGGCTCGGATGCGCACGGCATTGAATGAAACGGTCGTAGAAGGCATTAAGACCAATATTCCATTGCACAAAGAATTAATGAACGACATACGGTTTATTACAGGCGGAACAAATATCCATTACCTTGAGAGCTGGTTAGCAGAGCGGTCAAAATAAGCTTATGTATGAACTAAGTTTGTTATCCCCCGAAGCCGTTGTTGACATCATGGGTGATGCAGTAATGGAACTAGGCGCATTAAGCGTCTCGGTAGAAGATGCTGATGCTGGCACCGATGCAGAGCAAGCGCTTTTTGGCGAACCAGGCATGCCTACGCCTCCTGCTGCATGGGAGCATTCGCGGATCGTGGCGCTGTTTCATGACGAAGCAAGTGCTCGAGAGGCCCTATCCATCTTGGCGTTGCAAGATTTTTTTGAAGGCAGCCATGTCGTTGGCGTCAGTCCAGTTGCGGATCAAGATTGGGTTCGTATTACACAATCGCAATTCGAGCCTGTCCCCGTCACAGCTGACTTTTATATCGTGCCAACGTGGTGCGAGCCCCCTACCGCTGCCAAACAAATAATTCGTTTGGACCCTGGTCTAGCTTTTGGTACAGGAACGCATCCGACAACACGAATGTGTTTAAAGTGGATTGCAACACAGGGCTCTTCTGATCGTGAATTAGGCCGGACGTTGGACTATGGCTGCGGCTCTGGTATTTTGGCGATTGCTGCCAAAAAATATGGCGCGTCCTCAGTCGATGCTGTTGATATTGATCCAGCGGCAGTTACGGCATCTCAAGCAAATGCGATCGCAAATCAAACAGAGCTTCAATTAGGTCTGCCGGATTTAGCCATTGGCAGCTATGACACGGTGCTCGCCAACATCCTCGCCTCGCCGCTTAAGGTGTTAGCGCCTTTGCTATGCGGTCATGTCGCCGCAGGTGGACGTTTGGTTTTGGCAGGTATTTTGGAGCGCCAAACCGATGAATTAAAAGTAGCTTATGCACCTTATCTACAGCTACAAGTTTTAGATACGATGGACGGCTGGGTGCTGATGGGTGCATGAGTTTAGTGGTGACATGTCCTAGCTGCGGCACCGTGTTCACGATGGTGCGCGAACAGCTGGAAGCATCGGATGGACATGTGCGCTGCGGGCATTGCATGGAAGTGTTTGATGCTCAGACGCAGCTCAGTCAGTTGAGCAATCTGGACGCTGAGCACATGTTCAATGACGTGCCAAGCCAGCTCAGTAGCTCCTTGCAAATAGAGACGCCACTTGCGAATTTAAGCTTTGTGCAGCAAGCGAAGCAAGAGCAATTTTGGTCAAGCCCTTTCATGCGTGCCGCACTGATAACGATGACTGGACTCTTGATTAGTCTACTAACTCTACAGCTTGCGCGCAATGAACGCGAACGTTTAAACCAATGGAATCCTAGCCTAGCACCTGCACTGCAAAAACTTTGTGATATGTTGCCCTGCACATTGCAAGGACGGCGCTTAGTCGAAGGCTGGTTAATTGAAAGTTCAAGCTTTCAAAAAGAAGGCGGCGATAACTTTCGTTTGACAATTACGCTGAAGAATACATCGCCAACAAGCTTGCTTATCCCGCAGTTAGAACTCACTTTGTTAGACAATAACGATGCGCTTTTGGTGCGGCATGTGATTACTCCCGAAGCGGATGTATCTACCACTCTGCCAAGCACTGTGGAGCGGACATACAACTGGCTCATCACACCTCAATCTAATACGAGTATCCGGCTGAATTTCAAAGATATCGTCGGCTATCGCTTAGCTCTTTTTTACCTCTAATTTTGCTCACTTAGGAGACTACTTTATGGCATCCATTATTTGCGGATCGCTTGCTTTCGACAACATCATGCGTTTTGATGGCCGTTTTGCAGATGCAATTCTGCCTGATCAACTGCATAAACTCAGCGTCTCGTTTTATGTTCCGAATCTAAAACGCGAGTTCGGCGGCTGTGCAGGTAATATTGCTTACAGCTTAAAGTTGTTGGGTGGATCAGCTTTTCCTATGGCGACTGTTGGACATGACGGGGCCGATTATCTCCAGCGCTTCCAATCACAAGGCATTAGCACCGAATTCGTTCGCACAATTCCAACCACTGTCACTGCTCTCGCCATGATCATGACGGACAACGACAACAACCAAATTACAGCCTTTCATCCTGGCGCCATGGATAACGCGCATGAAGCAAAAATAATAGCACGCAGCGATATCAAGCTAGGCATCATTTCACCAGATGGTCGCCAAGCCATGCTTGAGCATGCCGAACAATTCCATACATCAGGTATTCCATTTGTATTCGATCCAGGTCAAGGTCTGCCAATGTTTGACGGGGAAAACCTAAGGCACTTTATCAACTTAGCCACGTGGGTCACTGTCAATGACTACGAAGCTCAGATGCTATCTGAACGTACAGGCTGGAGCTCGGCAGAAATTGCGGCACAAGTCAAGGGCTATGCCATCACACTTGGTGAAAAAGGAGCCGAGGTTTGGGAGAATGGCTCATCTGCGATAGTGCCGCCTATTCTTGCTAATAACGTTGTAGACCCGACTGGCTGCGGCGATGCATGGCGCGGAGCGCTTCTGTTTGGACTTGAGCAAGGTTGGTCTATGGCCCGCTGTGCTGCACTTGGCAATCAAATTGCTGCGATCAAAATTGCACATCCTGGTGGTCAAAACTACACACTGCCGACCAGCCTCGTCATTCAATAAACTGAAGATGTAAAAAAGCCCACAAACATGGCACTTGGCCATGTTTGTGGGCTTTGAGCTTTAAAGCTTAAGGCTTAGAAGCAGTTGGGAAAGGCCAAGCAGCTTGTGGGCTGATCGTGGTCTTTGCGGCAGGTTTAGCTGCCGGCTTAGCCGCGGGCTTTTTTGCTGCTGGCTTAGCCGCTGCTTTCTTTGCTGGTGCAGCTTTTTTAGCAGCAGGCTTCTTGGCAGCAGCTTTTTTAGCTACCGGCTTTTTAGCAGCAGGCTTCTTAGCAGCAACTTTTTTAGCTGCTGGTTTAGCTGCTGGCTTTTTTGCCGCTACTTTTTTTGCTGGGGCTTTTTTAGCTGGAGCTGCTTTTTTAGCTGCTGGCTTTTTTGCCGCTACTTTTTTTGCTGGGGCTTTTTTAGCTGGAGCTGCTTTTTTAGCCGCTGGCTTTTTCGCCGCTACTTTTTTTGCAGGTGCAGCTTTCTTCGCTGCTGGTTTTTTTGCAGTTGCCATTTTTTTCTCCTAGATTTTTTCAATTGAAGATTCGCTCGCGTCCACATGGGAGATTTGGCGCGAACGATTCAAGCCGTTGAGAGACTCGCTCTCAGCGGCTTGAACAGGGGTGCAAATTGCAACGGACATCAGCGCAATTGGCTGGATGTTTGGTTGTGATTTTGCAATTCTTAAAAACATAGTGTGTGGCGTTTGAGATTTAATCCCAAGACAATGCACCGCCCGATTGATACTCAATCACGCGGGTTTCAAAAAAGTTACGCTCTTTTTTGAGGTCAATCATTTCACTCATCCAAGGAAACGGATTTTCCTCATCAGGAAATAAGGCCTCAAGTCCGATTTGCACAGCACGCCTATTGGCGATGTAGCGTAAATAGCCCTTAAACATGGAAGCATTTAGACCGAGCACACCACGTGGCATCGTATCCTCAGCATAGCGATACTCCAACTCTACAGCCTTCATAAATAGCGCTTGAATTTCTGCTTTAAATTCAGCCGTCCAGAGATGTGGATTTTCCAGCTTCAATTGATTGATGAGATCAATGCCGAAATTGCAATGCATCGACTCATCACGAAGAATGTATTGGTACTGCTCAGCAGCGCCTGTCATTTTGTTTTGGCGGCCTAATGCCAAAATTTGCGTGAAGCCAACATAGAAGAACAAGCCCTCCATGAGGCAAGCAAACACGATTAATGATTTGAGCAGTGTTTGATCGCTTTCAGGCGTACCTGTTTTAAAGTTGGGATCAGAGATAGCTTCGATAAAAGGAATCAAGAATTGATCTTTATCGCGAATCGATTGAACCTCGTTATAGGCATTGAAAATCTCAGCCTCATCTAAGCCTAATGACTCAGTAATGTATTGATAAGCGTGTGTGTGAATTGCTTCTTCAAACGCTTGGCGTAATAAAAACTGACGGCATTCAGGCGCGGTGATATGACGATAAGTTCCAAGCACGATATTGTTAGCAGCCAAAGAATCAGCCGTCACAAAAAAGCCAAGGTTACGTTTAACCAAACGTCGCTCATCTTCTGTCAAGCCATTGGGGTCTTTCCACAGTGCAATATCTCGCGTCATGTTGACCTCTTGCGGCATCCAATGATTCGCGCAAGTGGCTAAATATTTTTCCCATGCCCACTTATATTTAAAAGGCACCAGCTGATTGACGTCGGTTTGTCCATTGATGATGCGCTTTTCGGAAGCCACCACACGGCGATGCGCAGGTGCTTGCGCATTTTCTGCTTGTATCGGCGCTACAGACTTTGAGATGGAGGCGCTATTTGGAGCTTGAAAAACTTCGTCAGAAAAAACGGGGGCGGTTTTCAGACCCAGTGCAGTTGAGTGCGTGTGGGCAGTAGGAGCAGCAGTGATTTCTTCGTCCCAAGTTAGCATATAAATTTCCAATCAGCGAATGATAGTTGCATCACGCCAAAACACAAAATAATTTCATCATATTTTCCTTGTGCTTGTGCATTTGTTTTTGTTTTGTTGTGTTTTATTGACAAGCTTCGCAGCCTGGATCATCGATCGCACAAAACTTAATATCGGTTGCAGGGGATGGTGCCAACTCTGCTTGCGACGCAAGCGCTGCCGCCATCAACGCAGATGGCGCGTTTGCCGTAGCCGCCTTATTTAGCGAGGCCTGCAAAGCCATGCTTGAATCTGAAGAACCGGAACTCACAGCGTTCATTTGACCTGCGCGACCTGTCGATTTTTCTGCATGTGTCGCGCCAACCGTGCGCAAATAGTAGGTCGTCTTCAGACCACGAATCCACGCCAGCTTGTAGGTGTCATCTAATTTTTTACCTGATGCACCGGCCATATAAATATTAAGTGACTGCGCTTGATCAATCCATTTTTGACGACGCGATCCCGCCTCAATCAACCACTTCGGCTCGACTTCAAACGCTGTGGCATACAGCGCTTTCAAATCAGCGGGCACGCGATCGATAGGGCGCAGTGATCCATCAAAGTGCTTCAAGTCCATAACCATCACATCATCCCAAAGCCCAAGGCGCTTGAGGTCGCGCACCAAATAGCTATTGATGATGGTGAACTCACCCGACAAATTGGATTTGACAGATAAGTTACCAAAGCTAGGCTCAATAGATGCATCCACGCCAATGATGTTAGAGATCGTTGCCGTTGGTGCAATCGCAACACAATTAGAGTTGCGCATACCGTGCTCGGCAATCTTGGCACGTAGTGAGGCCCAGTCCATTTTGCTAGAGCGGTCAACTTCTAGGTAATGTGCGCCACGCTCTTTCGCCAGCATATCTAAACTGTCGATTGGCAGAATGCCGCGATCCCAGAGCGAGCCCTTATAACTTGCATAACGACCGCGCTCCTTAGCCAGATCACTCGACGCGCTGTAGGCGTAATAGCAAATTGCCTCCATGGATTCATCCGCAAACTGCACTGCATCATCAGAGGCATAAGACATACGCATTTCATACAAGCTGTCTTGAAAACCCATTAAACCCATGCCAACAGGGCGATGACGCATATTAGAATCACGTGCTTTTTTGACAGCGTAGTAATTGATGTCAATCACGTTATCCAGCATACGCATGGCTGTGCCAATCGTGCGCTTCAGCTTGTCGTGATCCAGTGTTTTCGTACCGTCTGCATTGGTCTTAATGTGCTGCACTAGATTCACCGACCCTAAATTACAAACAGCCGTCTCAGTGTCGCTGGTATTGAGCGTGATCTCTGTACACAAATTGCTTGAGTGCACCACACCCATGTGCTGTTGTGGCGAGCGAATGTTGCTTGGATCCTTAAACGTAATCCAGGGATGGCCTGTTTCAAATAACATGGTCAGCATCTTGCGCCACATATCGGTTGCTTGCAATGTCCGGCTTGGACTAATTTGGCCCGCTGCCGCTTTGGCTTCGTATTGAACATACGACTGCTCAAAATCCATACCGTACTTATCGTGCAAATCTGGCGCGTCGCTTGGAGAGAAGAGCGTCCACGTGCCTTTTTCCATCACACGTTTCATAAATAAATCAGGAATCCAATTGGCAGTATTCATGTCATGCGTACGGCGGCGATCATCGCCCGTATTTTTGCGCAACTCCAAAAACTCCTCCACATCCAAATGCCACGACTCAAGATAAGTGCAGACCGCGCCCTTGCGCTTACCACCTTGATTCACAGCCACAGCTGTATCGTTTACCACCTTGAGGAATGGCACCACACCTTGGCTCTCGCCATTAGTCCCTTTAATGTGCGAGCCAAGCGCACGCACACGCGTCCAATCATTACCAAGACCACCAGCAAACTTGGATAAAAGCGCATTTTCTTTAATGAGCTCATAAATTCCATCTAAATCATCTGGCACGGTGCTGAGATAGCAGCTAGAGAGTTGCGAGCGCTGCGTGCCACTATTAAATAACGTTGGTGTGCTTGACATGAAATTGAATGTCGAAAGCACCTCGTAGAACTCAATCGCACGAGTTTCACGGTCAATTTCGTTGAGCGACAAACCCATGGCCACACGCATAAAAAATGCTTGCGGCATCTCGATGCGTGTTTTGCGCACATGTAAAAAATAACGGTCATACAAGGTTTGTAAGCCGAGATAGTCAAAACGCATATCGCGCTCGGGCTTCAATGCCGCACCCAATTTTTGCAAATCAAAATGCATCATCCGCTCATCTAACAAGTCATTGTCAACACCACGCTTAATAAATTCAGGGAAATATGCAGGATAGCGCTCAGACATAGCAGATTGGAGCACCTCGCCGCCCAAAATCTCTTTGCGCATCGTGTGCAACAACAAACGCGAAGTGACGTAGGTGTAGTCAGGCTCTTTTTCAATCAACGTACGTGCGGCCATGATGGCCGCTTTATAGACCTCATCAATAGGCATACCGTCGTAAAGATTGCGCAAGGTAGAAGCCAAAATCGGATCAGGTTTCACATCAGCGCTTAAGTCTTCGCACGAAGTGTTAATCAGAGTAGTCAAACCATCTAAGTCAAGCGCCACACGTTCGCCGTTGTCTGTCACAAACATCGTTGGCTCTTGCACAGCTGGTGCCGCTTCTTTTTTTGCAGCGCGCTCTTGTGTGCGTTTTTCGCGGTACAGCACATAGCTACGTGCAATTTCATGATGCCCACCACGCATCAAGCCCAATTCGACCTGGTCTTGAATGTCTTCAATGTGGAAAGTCCCGCCGCCTGGGCGTGAGCGCATCAATGCTTTGATGATGTTCTCAGTAAGCGCATCCACCGTCTCGCGCACGCTAGCAGATGCTGCGCCTTGTGTGCCGTGCACGGCCAAAAACGCTTTCATCATGGCGATCGCAATCTTGCTCGGCTCGAACGGAACGACCGATCCATTGCGACGCAAAATTTGATAACCAGACCACGCTGCAGAGCGTGTGGTTTGTCCACCCGAATCGCTATCGGATGGGTTAGGTGCATAAGCTTGTAAGGTGTGACTTGTCATGGTAAGTAATTATTGAAGCAGACACTAGATCTAGGGGAATATACGCGTTTTTTACGCTTTAAACACTACCCCTAGTGTAATCCAACCTCGGGACTTACCCTAGCTTTATTTCTAAAATAATTAACCAAACGCACGCTTTAAGCGAGCCCAATCAAAGCCTGAACCTGGGTCATCTTTGCGGCAAGGCGCGATGTGTTCATGGCCTACAAAATCAATCTCTTTGAAGACGTGGCTTAGCGCCGCATTTAAGCTAGAAAGGCTTTCGTATTGGGCATCGGTAAACGTCTCGCCGGGGACGCCTTCTAACTCAATACCCACTGAAAAATCATTGCAATTATTTTTGATCACGCCCTGCTTGTTGGTGTAACTCGATTGCCCCGCATGCCACGCTCGGTCATAACAGCTCACAAATTGCCAAAGTGCACCTGTACGCTCAATTAAAAAGTGCGCCGATACTTTTTGATCACGAATCGTCTCAAAGTAAGGATGTGCATCCCAGTCCAGCGTATTGGTAAACAGTTGTTGCACGTAGCCGCCGCCATAGTCCGCTTCGCAAGCAGCGGGCGGCAAACTAATGGAATGAATGACAATCAAATCGACCACGGCATTCGCAGGGCGAGGGCCAAAGTTAGGGGAGTCTAAACGCCGAGCAAAACGATACCAACCTTGATCCCACAAAGTATCCATTTAAGGCTCGGCTTTGAGACGATGCGCCGACGAACAATAACTACCGTGCTTCCCCTGCACGGCCTCGGCTGTCGGAATATGCACCGCGCACCAGCGACAAGGCTGCATGTCGATCACCTTAGCGCGTTGCTCCGTTGCTTTACGCTCTTTAGCCGCCACCTTTCGATTGCTGCGCCAAATAAAAATAGCAGCTACCAAGATAACCAGGATCAGTACGTATTTAGACACCATGTTAGGCCTCGCGCTACGCCGCGCCTCGCTTCAGGATAATTTGCAACACAAAGTGCGTACCCACATAAGCCAAAAGCAAAAACACACTACCGAAATGCACCATGCGCACCGCCTTCGCACCGCGCCACCCTAAGCAAATACGTCCCGCGAGAAGCACCGCAAAGCAAAGCCACGCCAGCCCTGCAAAAATCGTTTTATGCTGGAGTTTGAATAAAAATTCAGCGCCGCCCGCTAGCGAGCCACATATCAAACTAAAGCTGAGTAGCGCAAAGCCCGCGTACACGCAGACAAACATCCAGCGCTCTAAAGTAAGAAGAGGTATGCGAGGTGGCATAGCTCGATTCGTTTTTAAGCTCTGTTCACTTCGCGTAAAAAGCCAAGCGCAGACCACGGCTGCACCAAACAACGCGTAAGCTGCAATCGCGCTGGCAATGTGCGCCAAGAGCCAAGGTGAGTCAGCGGCCATGCCAAGATGGGCAAGCGCCAGTCCGAGGCCAGCAGCAAAGAGAGCGATCAGTAGAATGCTTAGCAAAATCATGCTCACAGTTTAGTTTAAAAATATCCTCACGTCCTCTATGGCCTCCCTACTTTCTGACAAACTCTCCGCCCTCACGAAACGCTTGCGCGGTGAAGCACGTATTACCGAATCCAACGTTGCAGACATGCTGCGTGAAGTGCGCATGGCGCTATTAGAGGCCGACGTCGCTCTACCCGTGGTACGCGACTTTGTAGCGCGCATCAAAGAAAAAGCGCTAGGGCAAGAAGTCGTCGGCTCCCTCACCCCAGGTCAAGCCTTGGTGGGCGTGGTCAACCAAGAGTTGATTGCGACGATGGGGCTCGGCATAGCAGACATCAACTTGCACGCGCAACCACCCGCTGTGATTTTGATGGCGGGCTTGCAGGGCGCAGGTAAAACCACCACCACCGCCAAGCTGGCGAAGCACTTAATTGAGAAGCGCAAAAAGAAAGTGCTCACTGTCAGCGGCGACGTGTATCGCCCTGCCGCCATCGAGCAATTGAAAACCGTCACTGCACAAGCAGGTGCCGAGTGGTTCCCATCCGATCCTTCGCAAAAGCCCGTGGATATTGCCCTAGCGGCCATTGACTACGCGAAAAAACATTACTTCGATGTGCTCTTGATTGACACCGCAGGTCGCACGGGTGTGGACGAGCAGTTGATGAACGAAATCCGCGCGCTGCACAAAGCCGCCAATCCTGTCGAGACACTTTTTGTTGTCGATGCGATGCAAGGTCAAGATGCCGCGAACGTGGCCAAAGCCTTTGGCGATGCGCTGCCACTCACCGGCATCATCCTCACCAAAACGGACGGCGACTCACGCGGCGGCGCGGCGCTATCGGTGCGGCAGATTACGGGCGTGCCGATCAAGTTTGCGGGCGTCAGCGAAAAAATTGACGGCTTAGAAGTCTTTGATGCCGAGCGCTTTGCAGGACGCATCCTTGGCATGGGCGACATCGTGGCGCTGGTCGAGCAAATCACCAGCGGCGTGGACGTAGCGGCAGCGCAAAAAATGGCCGCCAAAATGAAGAGCGGTGCGAATTTTGACCTTGAGGACTTCCTCGGTCAAATCCAGCAAATGCGCTCGATGGGCGGCCTGCAAAGCATCATGGACAAACTGCCTGGGCAAATGGCGGCAAAGGCCAAGGGGCAAGACTTAGACAAAGCCGACCGCGACATTCTCAAGAAGCAAGGCATCATCCACAGCATGACGCTGCAAGAGCGGCGCAAACCCGAGATCATCAAAGCCACACGCAAAAGACGAATAGCCGCAGGAGCTGGTGTGCAGGTTCAAGAAGTCAACCGCATGCTAAACGAGTTCGAACAAATGCAAACCATGATGAAAAAGATGAAGGGCTCAGGCATGATGAAGATGATGCAAAAGATGGGCGGCATGGGCAAAGGCGGTATGCCCGCAGGAATGCCAAGCATGGGCGGAATGAAGTTTCCTGGGATGCGTTAAATCGCCATCACTCCCGCTCAATCAACTCAATCTTGTAGCCATCAGGATCAGCCACGAACGCGATCATGGTGGTTCCGCCTTTCACGGGGCCTGGCTCCCTGGTGATGTTGCCGCCAGCAGCACGAATTGCGTCGCAGGTTTTTACGATGTCTTCCACGCCCAGTGCGATATGACCGTAGGCCGTGCCTAGCTCATAGCTCTCTACGCCGTAGTTGTAGGTGAGCTCAATCTCAGCATGATCAGGATTGGTGCCATAACCCACAAACGCCAGCGAATACTTTTGCTCGGGTCTATCGGTGGTGCGCAAGAGCTTCATGCCGAGCAGCTCGGTATAAAACTTAATCGAGCGCTCTAGGTTGCCAACGCGCAGCATGGTATGGAGTAATCGCATGATGAGTCCTTAAAAAATTTAACCCTTCGGCATATCAAACAAAAAGCACGTCGTCGTGCCGTGCGCATAGATTTTTCCATCGGCATCCACGATGCGACCTTCGGCGGTTGCCATCTGACGCCCCGCATGCACGACCTTACCAATCGTGCGATAGACCCCACCCACCTTAGCACCGCGCACAATGTTGACGCTGTACTCTGCCGTCGTAAAGCCGCGCCCTGCTGGAACAATCGTATGCACTGCGCAGCCCATCGCAGAGTCCAAGAGTGTGCCGTACCAGCCGCCATGCACCGTACCCATGGGGTTTAAAAAATTAGCTTGCGGAGAACCCTGAAAAACGATTTCACCCAGATCTACCGTAACGGGCGAATAGTCGAGCGTTCTTCCTACGCTGGCGTAGGGCAGCTTACCTAACAAAATCTCTTTAAAAATTTCTAGTCCACTCAAATGCGCCACTTGCTCGCGCGTAGCCACGCCTGCGGTTGCGCCACCTGCCAACATCTGCGCTTTAACCGCCTCCGCCTCAGCTATCCAATCTTGCGTTGTTGCCATATCATTACCTCTTTTAAACTGATTAGGGCAATCATTTTGACACGTGCCATTCAAAAAATTGTAAGCCGCTATCCAGCAGAGCTCACTTGCTTGCCAATCGGTACGCCTACTCCGTCTCTGCTTCGCATGGCTCTGCAAGCCTTACTAGATATGGGGTATAGCGATATAGGTAGTCGCTTGCGTGTGCTGCGTCAAATCACCTTGCACAGGCTTTACACACTCGACTGTGAGCAAGAATCGCCATTAGAGGTGGTGATGCAAGGCATGACCGATTTAGCCGAAGTCTGCTTATCTGTGGCGGCACAAACCGCACACGCCGAACTGGTTGCCAAACACGGAGCGCCCATGGCGAGCGGGCGACCCAGCACGCTTTGGACGGTGGGCATGGGCAAGCTAGGGGCACGCGAGCTGAATGTCTCCAGCGACATTGATCTGATTTATGTCTACGACAAAGATGGCGAAACGCTTGCCAATCAGCCCAAACAAGTCAGCACCTCTAACCACGATTTTTTTGCCAAGCAAGTGCGGCGTATGCAAAGCTTGTTAGCCGATGTTACGCAGCACGGTTTTGTCTTTCGCGTCGATTTGGCGCTGCGCCCCTATGGCAGCGAAGGCGCATTGGCGATTTCGCTCTCTACGCTGGCACAGTATTTTCAGCGCTCAGGACGCGAGTGGGAGCGCTTTGCTTGGCTCAAATCTCGCGTCATTCAAACGCAGCATACGCCGCAGGATGTACTGCCCTTGCGTGCTGTGGTGCGATCGTTTGTCTTTCGCCGCTTTCTCGACTTTAAAGTCTTCACCGCGCTGCAAGGCTTGCATCAGCTGATCCGCAAGCACGCCGACTCTAGTTCTGGCGCACGCGATGTCAAGCTTGGAAGAGGCGGCATCCGCGAAATTGAATTTGCCGCGCAAGTGCTGCAAATTGTGCGCGGTGGCAGGCAGCCTGAGTTGCTAGCACGCCCCACGCTAACAGCACTGGAACGGCTGACAGCCGCAGGACTCATGGACGTGGAAACAGCGACGTCACTTCGCGAAGCTTATGTTTTTTTGCGCAAATTAGAGCACCGCATTCAATACCTAGACGATGCGCAAACTCATGCAGTACCTACCCAAACAGACGATCTAGCATGGGTTGCTCGGCAAATGGGATTTGCCAGCACGGAGACTTTTGAGAAACAACTGGACAAACACACGGGCGCCGTTGCTGCTATCTTTGAGGAGTGGATCAAGCAAGGTATGGGGCAAGGACTGTCCGCAGCAACATCCATCGTCACGCCAGAGCTACTACAGCAAAAAGCCGCTTGGACTGTCAACTACTTGCGTAAGCACCCTGATGCAGCCGATGAACTCAATCGCCCAGACATATTGCAGGCGCGTTTTAACTTTGATGCCTTCCAAAAAAGCGTGCGCGAGCAATACGACGCCTTGCAAGCAACAGGGCTGTGCGATGAAGAAGCGCTACTGGATTTGCTGCGCCGTGCGCACCACAATCAGTTGCTTCGCATTTTGGTGCGCGACATACAAGGGCTGCTCTCGGTGCGGGATGTAGCCGATGAGCTCTCTATGCTTGCCGATAGCATCTTGGCGCTTGCCATCCCTATGTGCTGGCGCTTCCTGCAACCCAAGCTACGCGGAACTTTGCAAGACTTTGATGTGCAACATCATTTCACTGTGATTGCTTACGGCAAACTAGGAGGCAAAGAGCTGGGCTATGGCAGCGATTTGGATGTGGTGTTTCTGTATAACGATGACAGCGATCTCGCGACCGAACGCTATACGGCCCTTGTGCGCAAACTGATTAATTGGCTTACCGCAAAAACCAGTGAAGGCGATTTGTACGAAATCGACACCGCGCTGCGCCCCAACGGCAACTCGGGCTTACTGGTTCAATCGATTCGATCGTATGAAACATACCAACTCCAACGCGGCAGCAATACCGCCTGGACGTGGGAGCTGCAAGCCATGACACGAGCACGCTGCGTATTTGGCTCTCAGGCTTTGCGCCATCGGTTTGACGACATTCGCGCCGAGGTGCTCAGTAGCCAGCGCGATACCCCACTGCTAAAAACTGAAGTCATCGCTATGCGGCAAAAACTCTATGCGGCGTATCCTGCACCAGCAGAACAGTTTGATATCAAACATAGCGCAGGTGGCATGATGGACGCAGAATTTGCTGTGCAATACCTCATCCTGGCACACGCCAAGAATCACCCTGCGCTCTTGGGTAACGTCGGCACGATTGAGCTCTTGCGCATTGCAGAAGTGCAGCAGCTACTGCCAGCCGGTGTGGGCGCGGGTGCGGCCGATGCTTATCAAGTCTTACGCGACAAACAGCATGCTGCAAGATTGCAAGAACAAAAAGCGTGTTTGCCTGATAGCGAACTCCAATCGGAGCGCGAAGCCGTGCTGGCGCTATGGCACGCTACGTT
>CANBRV010000023.1 GCA_947372005.1 Comamonadaceae bacterium
TCGCACGCTATGCAAGTGTGGGTGGGCAACGAGACGCACTTGCGCATCATGGCCGAGCAAGGTAGCAACGGAGCCGTCAGCGGTGTCGCCAACGTGATGCCGCGCTTGGTGCAGCGTTTGACCTCAAAGTTTGATGCGAATGGCTACGACAAAAATCAAGCGGCGCAAGATTTAGCGCGAGTTAAAGCGTTCATCGATATTTTGAACACGCTGGGTATGGCGGCGACGTTCAAGGCGATCATGGCGATCAAAAATAACGACATGGGTTGGCGACGTGTGCGTCCACCGCTGGTGAGTTTGAGTGACGCTGATTTTGAGCGCCTAGAAGGCATGATGAAGACGTTTGCACTGGACGCAGCCCATGACTGACATGGCCTCTAGCACGCCGTGTGATGTTATTTGCATCGCCAGCTGGAACGCTGATTTAGTCTCGCGCGTGGCGCGCCCCATTGCTCGGGGCGAGACGCTGATGGCGCATTCGTTTGAGATTCAACCTGGCGGAAAAGGATCAAACGCGGCTGTGGCTGCGGCTAGGCAAGGTGCAAAAGTGGGCGTGATCGTCCGGATTGGGGACGATGACTTTGGCCGCATGGCGCGGGCGTTATGGGCACGTGAAGGCATCGTTACAGAGCACGTAGAAGTGGCGGCTAACGAGCCTAGTGGAGTCGCACAAATCCATGTGTTTGATGATGGCGACAACAGCATTGCCGTTGCCACAGGCGCAGGAGCGGGTCTTGGGCAAGCCAATGTAGATAAGGCCTGCGAGGTTATTCGCTCTGCCAAGGTGGTGATGGCATCTAACGAAGTGCCGCAAGCGGCAACGCTGGCGGCCTTCAAACTTGCACGCGCAGCAGGTGTTACAACGATTCTTAACCCTGCGCCTGCGATGGATTTGCCAGATGAGCTCATTGCCTTGTGTGATGTTTTGACACCCAATGAGTCGGAAGCACAGACTTTATTTGGCAAGGGCGCTGCTGCAATTATTGTGACGATGGGGAGCCAAGGCTGTGCGATTTATCAAAAAGACAAATTAACGAACACCATCACTGGTTGGACGATGAACGTGGTTGACACCATTGGCGCGGGCGATACGTTTACGGGCGCGTTGGCGGCGGCTATCGCCCGAGGCGAGTCGCTAGATCAGGCTGCGGAATCAGCTAATGCAGCGGCAGCACTTTCCGTCACGGGGCGCGGCGCGATCGCGGCGATGCCAACGCTGGCACAATCACAAGCGCTTGAGCAAAAGCTTAAAAATTCTTAATACCCAAGGAGACAATATGAAATTGAATCGATTACTTTTAGCATTGGGCTTGGCCTCAGTGATGTCTTTGGCGACTGCACAAACCATGCTACGCGTTTCCACCCCCGCTGTGCCCGACGATTGGCACGCCAAGATGTGGACGGTGATGAAAGACGAATTAGCGAAGACTGCACCCAAGCAATTCGATGTGCAAATTAATTTGAATGCATCGCTGTTTAAGCAAGGTGCAGAGCCTGCTGCTATGGCGCGTGGCAACTTGGAGCTTTCGGCTATTTCGGCGCAAGATATCGCCAAAATCGTGCCTGAGTATTCAATCTTTACGGCGGGCTACATCATCCGCGACCCTGCGCATTTAAACAAAGTTCACAGCGGCCCGATTGGCACTGAGATGGCGAAATTGGTGAGCGAAAAAATGGATATCACCATTCTTGCGCCACTGTACCTTGGCACACGCCAAGTTAATTTGCGCGAAGTAAAAAGCGTGCGCACGCCAGCGGATTTGAAAGGCGTGAAGCTGCGTATGCCAGGCTCCAAAGAGTGGCTCTTTTTAGGCGAATCTTTGGGCGCAACGCCCACTCCGCTTGCCTTTGGCGAGGTTTATCTGGGGCTTAAAACAGGCACGATTGATGGGCAAGACAATCCACTACCCACCGTTAAGTCCGCCAAGTTTTATGAAGTGACTAAAGAGATTGTGATGACCAGCCACTTGATTGATGGCATTTTTATTTCCATCTCCAATAAGTCTTGGAACGCGATGAGCAAAGCTAACCAAGCCAAGGTGAAAGCGGCCGCTTTTGCAGCCGCGAAGTACAACGACGAAAATCGCATCAAAGACGAAGCGCAAATGGTGGACTTCTTCAAATCGCAAGGCTTGGTGGTGATCACGCCAGACGTTCCTGCGTTCCGTACCGCCGTGCAAGCGGCTTACAAAAAATCAGATATTTCGCAGACATGGCCAAAGGGATTGCTTGAGCGCATTAATGCGGTGAAGTAAGCGAATGTTGCGTATATCTCAACTTGCAAACAAAGCCGCAAGCGCAGTAGGCGTGGCGCTCTTTGGATTGCTGTTTATCACCTTCATCATCCAAATCATTGCGCGGTTTGTTTTTAATCAGCCGTTGGCGTGGACGGACGAGTTGGCCGTGGTGCTCTACATCTGGACGGTGCTGTGGTGCGCGGCGTTTGTGGTGCGAGATGGTGAGCATGTGCGCTTTGATTTGGCGTACAACGCGGGGTCTCCACTTGCGCAGCGCATCATGCGCTTGGTGGGCGCAATCACTCTTGTAGGCCTTGTGGGGTATGGCCTAGCGGGCAACTGGGATTACATCTGGTTTATGCGGCGCGAAACAACACCCGTGCTGGGCATCTCATTTCTATGGGTGTTTGTGCCGTTTATGTTTTTGCTGGTGAGCTTGGTGGTGAGGAACGTATGGAGTATTTTCCGTGAGTAACGCGCTTTTATTGATGTTTGCCATCCTCGCAGCGGGCATGGCGATTCGCGTGCCGATTGCTTTTTCTATGTTGGCTGGCGGCATCGCTTATCTCATTTTTAAAGGCCAAGATCTTGGCCTTGCTGCTGAGCAAGTTTTGAACGGCCTGTACAACGGTTACGTACTCTTGGCCGTGCCGCTCTTTATTTTTGCCGCCAATGTGATGAATGCAGGCACGATCTCCACGCGTCTGTTTGACTTTGCCAAAGTGCTGGTAGGCCGTATGCGTGGTGGCTTGGCGCAGGTCGATATTTTGGTGAGCGTGATTTTTTCGGGTATGAGTGGCAGCGCGATTGCGGATGCGGCAGGTCCTGGACTCGTCACGATTAAAGAGATGCTGAAAAAGCCCGAGTACACGCCAGGCTTTGCGGGTGCGGTGGTGGTGGCCTCTGCCACCATTGGCCCCATTATTCCGCCGTCGATCCCGATGGTAATTTATGCGCTGGTCTCAGGCACATCTGTTGGCGCGTTATTTTTGGGCGGCGTGATTCCTGGCTTGCTCATGGCCGTGTTCATGATGATGGGCGTGCACTGGGTTGCAGTCAAACGCAATATGCCGCGCGACTATTCCATCAAGATGGCGGACGTGCCAGCCATCGTCATGCGCGGGCTGTTGCCACTCTCCTTGCCCGTGGTGCTGCTCGCAGGTATTTATTCAGGCGCATTCACACCAACCGAAGCGGCGGCTGTAGCCGCGCTGCACGCGCTTGTACTCGCTGGCATTGTGTACCGCGCACTCGATTGGAAGGGGTTTTTTGCCGTCACGCTAGAATCCGCACGCGCTAGCACGGTGGTTACGCTCATCATTGCATCTAGCTATTTGATGAACTACGTGTTCACTGCCGAAGGCGTACCGCAAGCTATGGCGCAGTGGGTCGGTAGCATGGGTCTAACGCAAGTGCAATTCTTGCTGTTAGTCAATGTGATGATGCTCGTGCTCGGTTGCTTTTTAGACGTGTCGGTCATCCTGCTCGTCTTCGTACCTATGCTGATTCCTGCCGCCAAAATGCTGGGCGTGGATCTGGTTCACTTTGGTGTGGTGGCTGTCGTCAACATGATGATTGGCATGATCCACCCGCCCTTTGGCATGCTGCTTTTTGTGACGAATGCGCTCACGGGCATTCCGCTCAAAGACATGATCCGCGAGGGCTGGCTGTTCGTTGGCATCTTGATTGCGGCATTGATGCTGTTTACCTTTGTGCCGCAAATCGTGCTGTGGTTGCCGCAGTCGATGGGTTACAAAACTATTTAAGCCCCAACAACCGCATCGCATTCGTCTTCAAAATCCCCGGCATGACTTCGGGTTTAAAGCCGGCCTCTTGAAAATCTGCCATCCAGCGTTCTGGCGTGATAAGCGGGTAGTCTGAGCCAAACAGCACACGATCTTTGAGTAGGGTGTTGGCGTAATGGACGAGCTGCTTGGGAAAGTATTTCGGGCTCCAGCCCGACAGATCAATCCACACGTTTGGTTTGTGCGTCGCCACCGATAGCGCTTCGTCTTGCCACGGAAAGCTAGGGTGTGCCATCACGATTTGCATATCGGGGAAATCCACTGCCACGTCGTCTAAGTGCATGGGGTTAGAGAACTCTAGCCGCAAGCCGCCACCGCAGCGCATCCCAGAGCCAATGCCGCTGTGACCCGTATGGAATATGGCGGGCAGCTTGTACTCGTTAATCACTTCGTAGATCGGCCACGCCATTTTGTCGTAAGGGTGAAAGTGCTGCACCGTGGGGTGAAACTTAAAGCCCTTCACGCCGTGCTCTTCAATCAGCTTGCGTGCTTCGCGCGCGCCCATCTTGCCCTTGTGCGGGTCAATGCTGGCAAAGCACATCATCATGTCGGAGTTGGCCTTGGCGGCTTCGGCAATTTCTTCGTTGGGGATACGCCTGCGACCCATCTTGGCTTCGGCGTCCACGGTAAACATCACAAGACCAATTTTTTTCTCGCGGTAATACGCAATGGTTTCGGCAATGGTCGGGCGGCGCGAATTTTTGAAGTACTTGTCCGCAGCGCGGTCGTACTCTTCGCCATAAGCGTCAAAAGGATTCCAGCAGGAGACTTCTGCGTGGGTGTGGATGTCGATGGCGATTAAATTTTTGTGATCCATGGTGGGTTGCTCTTTGTTTTACTCTTTAGTTGTCTCAATCATAAAGCCAGCGAAGAATGCAGTCAGCGCACCGGTGTCCTCAAGTGGCACGATATGCGCTACATATTGATCGGGACGAACGACAACCATACAGCCCTTGTCTCGGTTGATGCCGCGCATGTCGAAAATGTCGCCAACGCCTTTATGGTCCACACAAAAAACTTTTGCATGATCTTGCAGACCCAGCTTGCCAGTTTTTGGCTTCAGCAGTGAAGGCATGTGTTCGTAAGCCAGCTGCTCAAAGGTTTGCTGGAACACAGCGCGAAAGTCGATCACCGCGTCAATATCGTCACCCTTACGTGTGTGTTTGACGATAGGAGAATGGGCGTTGGTTTCCAGCCAGTCCGCAAGTTTGTGAATGGCTGACCCAGGATTGGAACTATCTGCCTTACTTGCAAACGCGTAGATGCGCCAGCGTGCATCGGCCTCGGCCACATGGCCAAGTTGCATTTGCTTGGCATCCGACAAACGCACGACAGGTGCTGAGTGGAAGCGGCGCCCAATCTCTTCGCCTTTAGCTTGCGCTTGGTGCGCGCTGGCGGCAAACAAATAAGAAGTGTCGTATTTCACAGCCGTACCGCCTGTGAACTCTAGGTTTTCTTTGAACTGGCGGATGATGCGTGGCTCTTCCGTCCCATCGCGCTCAGCTTGGGTGGTAGCTGCTGACATCACGCGCGACCATTTGTGATCCGTCTCAACCAATCGTTTGGCCTCAGTCAAACGCTCCTTCGAGTAACTGCTGAGCAAGCTGGCATTGGCACGGCCTTGGAGGACATGCACCAGTTTCCAGCCGAGGTTGAACGTGTCTTGCATGGATACGTTCATGCCCTGACCTGCTTTGGGAGAGTGGGTATGACAGGCATCGCCTGCGGTGAACACACGCGGATTTCGGTCAATGCCTTCGGGCACGTCATCAAATCGGTCGGTGATGCTGTGGCCGATATCGTAGATAGACCACCAGACCACTTCTTTCACGTCGATTGAATAAGGCTTGATGATGCGATTCGCTGCTGCAATCATGTCCTCTTGCGTGAGCTTGCGCTGTGCCGCTTTTTCGTCGGGGCGGAGCTTGTCGAGTTCAACATACATGCGGAACACATAGCCACCTTCGCGCGGCAAGATGAGCACGTTGCCTTCGTTGGCAGAAGAGATCAAGCACTTCTGGCGCACATCAGGGAAATCGGTGTTGGCCAAAATGTCCATCACCCCCCAGGCTTGATGGGCTGCATCACCATGCAACTCGCCGCCAATCGCTTTACGTACGGCTGAATGAGCACCATCGCATCCGACGACGTAGTTGGCACGAATGGTTCGTGTTGCCCACCAGTTCACACCGCTGGCGTCTCTCAAAGTCACCGTCACAGGGTGATCGTCGGTCGTTGGATCAATAGTCAGTCCAACAACCTCCCAGCCGTAATCTGGCTCAAGTCGCGAAGGAGAGTTTTTCATGACATTGAGGAACAGTTCATGCAGCCTTGCCTGATTAATCAGAATATGCGGCATTTCCGAGCTGTCGTCGGCGACGTCCTGCACACGGCCAACGCGCTTAATGTGCTCTGGGTTTTTGGGGTCTGGCATCCAAAACGCAGTTTGATTGACCCAGTAGGTTTCGCGCTTGACCTTGTCAGCAAATCCAAACGCTTGAAACATTTCCATCGTGCGTGTGTTGATGCCGTCAGCCTTACCTTTGATGATGTTGCTAGGCATGCGCTCGACAATCATCGTCTCGATCTCTGGGAACCGTGACAACTGCGCGGCAAGACACAAACCAGCTGGCCCAGTTCCAGAAATGAGCACATCAACTTTTTCGGGCAATGGCTCGTTGATGCCGCGATTACGACGGTTTGGCGCTGCTTCCTTGATGTCAGGGTTGCCACCGCGAAAGCCATTTTTATAGAACTGCATCAGCTTCTCCTTTAATTTGATTGCTCTCAACTATCGCGGCACAGCACTATTGCGTAAACGCTAGAAATTCAATAATGACTATATTATTTTTATATACTAGTCAGATGGCAAAACTCAAACTTGATTGGCTAGAGGTTTTCGTTCAAATCTTTAAGACGCAAAGCGTGAGCCGCGCCGCCATGCAGCTTGGCATGGAGCAAGCCAGCGCCAGCATTGCGCTGAATAAGCTGCGTCAGCATTTCGACGACCGCTTGTTTGTTCGCACGGCGGATGGCATGGTGCCAACTCCTAGAGCGCAAAGCATCTATCCCGATTTGCAAGAAGCGCTAGCTAGGATTGACATTGCGCGTGGCATGCCAGCGGCGTTTTTGCCAAGCGAGGCGGTGCGCGAATTTCGCATTGCCATGACTGATATCAGCGAAATCATCATCCTGCCCAAGTTGATTAACCATCTACAAAAAACCGCACCAGAGCTTAGCGTGACAGCCGAAAAAATATCCAGTGAGACGCGGCAAAGACTCGCCTCGGGTGATGTCGATGTAGCCGTGGGATTCTTGCCAGATCTGGAGGCAGGCTTTTATCAGCAGGCGCTCTTTGAGCAAGATTTTGTGTGCTTGGCGGCAAAAGAGCATCCCCGCGTTCAGGGTAAGGTGACGCTACTTCAGTTTTCTAAAGAAGGTCATATCGCCGTTACAGTGTCCAGCACAGGTCACGTCATTGTGGACAAGGTGCTGGCTAAACACAAAATAGAACGCCGTATCGTGCTGCGTGTGCCCAGCTTTTTAGGGGTTGCGCGCATTGTGGCTCAAACCGAGTTTTTAGTCATCGTGCCTAGGCAGCTCGGCATAGCACTGGCAGCACAGGAGCATGTGCAAGTGTTAGAGTCGCCGCTCCCACTGCCGCACTATAAAGTTAAGCAGCACTGGCACGAACGCTTTCATCTTGATGCGGGCAGTATCTGGCTGCGCCAAACGATGACAAAGCTTTTTATGACTGCGTCGCTCTAGAGACCGCACTAGGGTTCGCACCTAGCATTGCTTGGTGATAATGAGATTGTTATTTATTTGAAGCGCTATCCGAAGCGCAATTGCATGACAACAAAAGGATGTAGCTTATGAACTGGGATTACTCGCCAAAAACACAGGATTTACTGTCTCGCATGAGAGCTTTTTATGATGAGCACATTTATCCTAATGAAGGCCGTTATCACAGTGAGATGGCAGCATTTCGTGCTGCTGGCAATGCGTGGCAAACCCCCAAGTTGATTGAGGAGCTTAAGCCCAAAGCTCGTGCTGCTGGGCTTTGGAATATGTTTTTGCCGCATGCCTATAAAGGTAATGGTGGCATTTCTAATCTTGACTATGCGCCGCTGTGCGAGCTGATGGGTCGCGTGGTGTGGTCGGGTGAGATTTTTAATTGTTCTGCGCCTGATACGGGGAATATGGAGACTATTTCCAAGTATGGGACAGATGAACACAAGCAGCAGTGGTTAGAGCCGCTATTGGCGGGTGAGATCCGCTCTGCATTTTTGATGACCGAGCCAGCGGTCGCCTCAAGCGATGCCACCAATATCCAATGCTCAATCAAGCGCGAAGGTGACGAGTACGTTATCAACGGACGCAAATGGTTTAGCTCGGGTGCAGGTAATCCGCACTGTAAGATTTTTATCGTGATGGGCAAGACAGACTTCGATGCGCCGCGTCATTCACAGCAATCCATGGTGCTGGTGCCGCGCGATACCAAAGGTGTGACCGTATTGCGTCACCTCAGTGTGTTTGGCTACGACGATGCGCCGCATGGACACATGGAAATTTTGTTAGAGAACGTGCGCGTGCCAGTCGCCAACATTTTGCTGGGCGAAGGCCGTGGATTCGAGATCGCGCAAGGTCGCCTTGGGCCTGGACGTATTCACCACTGCATGCGTTCGATTGGCGCGGCAGAGCGTGCGCTAGAGATGATGTGCGATCGTTTGCTGTCGCGTACGGCTTTTGGCAAAAAGCTATCTGAGCAATCTATTTGGCATGAGCGTATTGCAGAATCGCGTTGCATGATTGATCAAGCACGCTTACTCACTTTGAATGCGGCTCGCATGATGGATGTCGCGGGTAATAAAGCCGCTCAAGCTGAAATTGCCATGATTAAAGTTGTGGCACCTAATGTGTCAACAAAAGTTGTGGATTGGGCGATTCAGGCTCATGGCGGCGGCGGTGTCAGCCAAGATTTTTGGCTAGCCGAAGCTTATGCCCATCAACGCACAGTACGCTTAGTGGATGGCCCAGATGAAGTTCACCGTAATGCAATTGCCAAGATTGAGCTTGGTAAGCGCGGGGCTTTGAAAGCCTAAGCTTGCTTTGCGCACCAATTCCGTAGCTCAGACTCAAATTTTTCCAAACTTGGGCGAAGTATATGGAATTTTTTGGTAGTTGAGTCTAATGACTCCTCTGTCGTTAGGGTGCTGTAAAAATCGACCAAACATTCTGCCAAAGCAGTATGGCAGAAGAGTGGCAATATCCCCTTCATGTTATGAGAAATTGTTTTTGCTGTTGCCCAGTCACTTGACCCCATGGCGCCAGTTAGCGCCCGTAAATCGTCACCAAAGGTTTGATTCAGCATTCCAAGCATCTCGGACATTAATTTAGGATCGCCAAGATTTTTTTCGGCATGCTGGATATCGAGTTGAGGGGTGCTAAAGCGTTGCAATTTGTGAAATAGATCGTTTGGATTAAAAGGTTTGGATACGAAATCGTTCATGCCGCACTTAATGATTTTGTTCATATCACTCATAGAGGCTGATGCTGTTAATGCAATAATTGGAACCGTATGACCCTTTTCTCTTAAGGTCGCGGTCGCATCGTAGCCATCCATCACTGGCATTTGTATGTCCATCAGGATGACATCAAAACGTTCGGGGTCAAATTTTTGGGTCGCTATTAAGCCATTCTCCGCAACCTCTACGGTCGCTTTCCAGCCCTCCAATATCTTTTTAGCAACGGCGATGTTAATGGGATGATCTTCTACTAGCAAAATTCTCAATCCGGCAAGGCCATCCGATCCAGGGGCGGCGCTTTTTTGGAGGAAGGTACCAGGAGCTGCGCCAGATGCATCTGATTGTGCCAATGCGAATCGGATGTCAAAATAAAAGCATGAGCCAACACCTAACTCACTACGCAATTGAATGTCTGAACCTAGCAAGCTCAACAGTCGCTTGGTAATGACAAGGCCTAATCCAGAGCCTCCGTATTTCCTAGTCGTGTTTGTATTTGCTTGAGTAAATGATTCAAAAATGACTGATTGCTTATCTTGAGCAATACCAATACCAGTGTCTTCTACAGAGATAGTTGCATAGACTTCTTTTTCGTTCGAGCGTAGTTCGGTATAGCCAACTTTAATGATGCCGTCATGTGTAAACTTGCATGCATTTGCAATTAAGTTAAACATAATTTGATTCAGTCGCACCAAGTCGCTCGTTACCCACTCGTGCATAGTATCTGGCAACGCCAACACTAAGCGATTGCCTTTTTCATTAGATTTTAGCTCTAATGCCTTAACCGCATCGCTTAATAGCGTACGTAAATTTAATGGACTTGATTCAAGCTCGAGCTTGCCAGCTTCAATCTTGCTGAAATCTAAGATGTCATTAATTAATAGATTTAAATTGTTTGCTGATAGCTGCAAGGCATAAAAATTCTCATTGAAACTCTCTAGCGAGTTTTCTTTGTGAATGATATAGCTCAGCCCAATAATGGCATTAAGCGGCGTTCTTATTTCATGACTCATCATTGATAAAAACTCAGACTTTGCTTGATTGGCATCTTCTGCGGTTCTTTTTGCCGCCATGAGTTGCGTTTCCATTTCCTTGGAGCGCTCAATTTGAAGATTCAAAAAGTTAATGAGATCTAATATTGATGCCTCATCAGGTAGGTCTAAATTTAAATCGCCGCGCAATCGCTGTATGGCTTCAATTAGCAGCTGTTGAAGCTGCGTTTGTTGATCTAACTCAGTCTTTAATTGTGTTGTGATTTTTCGATATTCGGAGTCATTTAAGGCAATAGCTTGTTCATAAAGCTCCTTGTTACGCTCTGCATCCAGATAGCTCGACTCAACAGCCCGTAAAAACTTGACCACCGTTGGCGATTCCAAGTCCTGAGCGGACAGATACCGAGATATCTGCCTTAGTAAAAGTTGATGCGAAATATCTGATAGCATTTTTATCGTTCGCTAATTGTGGCGATAGTCATTGTTTGATTATGGAGATCGCAGTTGTGGACGCCCTTGAGATTAGGCGAAATTTCACCATAGGAGTAAAACCCAGCAAGTGCAGTATTAGGCCCAAATACATTTTGCACAGCTTCAAGCTCTTCCTCTGTCCGCTCACCCAGCACTAGTTTGCGCCCAACGCAAGTGACTAAAAGTGCTAGCTCAGTTTGATGCGTACCACTTGGATTGGCTTGCTTAGCAGCATCTGTTGCGGCATCAATTAAATCTTCTGCGCTAGACATAGATAAGCGAACTTTAGAGCCCTCGATCATGCTGCCAGCAAACGTCATGCTCTTATTTTCTTCATTGATCGATAAGATCGTACGAACGACAGGGCGCTCTTCATTCGCCTCAATAGAGCGCATAGACAATGGGAAGAATAATGCAGAGCTTGGAAGCTGGCTAGCATGTTTGCCAAGATATTCTTTGTAGAGATCAAGAGCTGGTCGATCCCCAATTTTGTAGAGCACATTTTTTTCAGCGTGCGTAATTTCACGCTCGGGACCAAAATCACTCCATCCACCTTGAGTGCCGAAATTAAGTTGCAGCGCATCGCCGTAAAGACCGATAGCAACAATTTGACCAGGAGATACGTCGGCGCCAATTCCTACAAGTGTTTTTTCGAAGAGGGCGCCATCACCAGCCAAGCCTCCAAAAATAGGCAAAGCTTTTGTTGGGAGCAGCTCGGAAAGTGCATCGATTAATTCGGTGCCATTGACTAATGCGCCATCACTGAATAGGCAAATGGCCTTCAACCCATCTTGGGGCAGCGCTTGGTGAATTTCTTTAGCCGCTTGCGCTTCGCCCTTAGCGCAAGACACCTGAACCGTATGCATCTTAGTTTGAGGTGACGTAAATCGAATGGCTGTAACAACGACTTGATTGGTAAAGAGTTGCACGCCAGCAATTTGCCCAGCAGTAGAGATGGTGATAACCTTTGCGTTGGGAAATTCTTTTTGAACAAAAACGTATGGTTTTTGATCTTCTAGACAAGTCCGCTCCGCCATAAGCAGGACCAATTGGGCATCCGCTTGCTGCAGCGTTGCATTAGTCTTCTTAGACTCTAATGTATTTCCAGAAATCACATATTGACTAACTTGCATAATGATGATCCTTTTAGGTTAAATTTGTTAGCTTAGCTTACTTTTGAAGAAAATCTTTTAAAACTCTCTCAAATTCCTTTTTTTCGACAGGCTTTACCAAAAAATCTGTCATTCCTGCCGATCTGCAGTCTGCTCTATCGGAGTCTAAAACGTGCGCTGTCATAGCAATAATAGGGATAGGTTTTAGGTTGTGTTCCTTTTCGTACGTCCTTATCGCTTTTGCTGCTGTTAGGCCATCCATGATGGGCATTTGCAAATCCATAAAGATAAGGTCATACGAATGGCTGGTTCGTTTAGCTACACCGATTTCACCATTTTCAGCGATAGAAACCTCAAAGCCCATCTTATTCAAATTGAATTGAGCCAATTTTTGATTCATCAACGTATCTTCAACAACCAATATATGTCCTAAAGAGTCTTCTTTTGATGGTGTAGATGGCAGTTTATAAGACGTTGTTCGAGCTTCTTTTATAGGATTTTTATTAGAACCATTCTCATTTGGAGTCAACCCATCTTCTTGAGTTGTAACAGCATCCTCTTTGTTATTTAGGGCACGTGAAATCGCCTCGCGCAAGTCGGATGGTGTAATTGGCTTGGTCAGTCGTAGCGCTTTAGCGCTTAAAACATTGTTTAGTGCATGTAACTCTGGCGTAATCCCGACTTGAGTGAGGACGATGACATGCAATCTGCGAAGCTGCTCTTGTGTGCTCGATGCAAGGGCTTGATCAGCAAGGCTTTGAATGAGGGCTTGATCAACAATAAGAATGAGTTTCGCGTCGTCCTCTAGCAAACGATTTTTTACCAAACTTTCAAGTTCAATAGGTGTCTCAGCGGCAGCAACCGATGCACCCCATGCTGCCATCATTCTTAACGCAATGTCTCGTGTGTATTCATTCGAGTCAGCAATTAAAAATTGAGTGTTCTCCAGTGAGCTTATCGCTTCACCGTCATTTTCTTTATCTACTTCAGCTAACTCTAGGCAGGCGGTAAATGTAAACAAACTACCTCCCTCTGCGCGGGGACTGGAAATGATAGTCCCCTGCATGAGAGTTACTAAATTTTTTGCAATGGCAAGCCCCAAACCGCTGCCACCAAACCGCCGTGTAATCGTCCCGTCTTCTTGTTTGAATGCAGTGAAAATTTCCTCAGTCATTTTTGGACTGATGCCAATGCCTGTATCCAAAACTGAAAAGCGGAGAGTCATTACGCCATTTGCTTGATCCTCAGTTACTACATTAAGTCTAATCCAGCCTTTTTGCGTAAATTTAATGGCATTACCAATAAGGTTTTGCAATATTTGCTCTAGCCTCAGCGGATCACCCACCAAAAACTTAGGAACGTTTGTATCAATATCAAGTATTAATTGCAGCCCTTTTCTCTCTGCCGCAATTAGGTGTTTCTTTATTAATTGTTGACAGCATTGATGTAGATTTAGCTTTATCTTCTCTAGTGATAACTTGCCAGCCCCCATCCGACTAAAGTCCAAAATATCATCAATTAACCTTAGGAGCGTGTGTGACGAGCTGCGCGCCATACTCAAATACTCTCGTTGTTCTTCGGTGAGATCTGTCGCCAGTGCCAAATCCGTCATGCCAACCATGCTGTTGATCGGCGTTCTGATTTCATGGCTCATATTTGCCAAAAATATGGACTTTGCATTGTTTGCGGCTTCTGCTGCTCTTTTGGATTTATTGAGGGCTAATCTATAGCGCTCTCGCTGCTGCAGCATACGAATCATTGCGATGATGATGATCAATGAGACTAGTGATAGCAGGCTCACTAGTAGTAATATTTGCTTCTTATCAAGCCACCATTCTTCCAGAATTGTGTTTTTAGAGAGAGCCACTGCAACGCTAATCGGTGTACGACTGGTTGTCCGAAAATTGACCATAAAGGTCATGTTTTCAGGAGCTTTCTCACCCACAACCCCAGACTGGCCATAGTCCTCGGGTGTCTTTTCTACTATCTCTTCATATTGGCCAAAATCTTTGCTGCCCTCCAGCATTTTGATAGCAGGCATTGTTGTGTGAAGTGTGTCTGTTATGTAGTATTTATCGTTATTGCTTAATACGATTCTGCCTAGGTAATCAAAGGCATAAATAGCATCATCGGCATTATGAATAAACTGAGTGAAGTTAGACAGTAAATAGTCGGGATTCGCTAACACTAAAGCGATCACCTTCTCACCATCTGGAAGCAAAATGGTTTTTGCTAAAAGCAATGAGCGAATATGAAGGTTAATGCCGGTGTTTTGAATTTCTGCCAAGTTGCGAATCGGCAAAGTGCGACCAAGCTCTAAATCAGAATTGATTTCACGTAAAAACCCCAGCGATGTCCAATCTAACTTCATCCCTTTGATATTGGATTCTGAGCTGTTTAATACTGTTCCATCTAGACTAACTAATGTCAGCGATCTGATGAATCCGCCACTAGAGGCTAAAGATTGCAATAACTGCTCATGGGATAGAGATATTTTTTTTGATTTATCTTTAGCTCCAACGTGAGTCAAAAGTTCAATGTTATCGCAGGCGGACTCAAGTGCGCGATTGACGTGCACTAAAAATAATTGCGTGATTAAATTCCCGCGAGCATTTTCTCTCTCTAGCGTCGATTTGTGATCTTTTAATAAATACAAAAGCGAAAGCGTTGCAATCACAATGAAGAGGCCAAAACCCACAATGGCAAACATTAAACTTTCACGTTTAGCGATCTGTTTAAAAGTCTTGCCAAAAAAGGTACGCATTTGAGTCGATGCTTTTTAGTTTGAGATGATTAATTTTTCCAGCTTGTTGTGACTGGCAAACCGGCGCAACCGACCGTCTTTTTTAATTTCTGATAGAAAGGTATTGACGCGATTCAGCAAAGACGTATCACCTAAAGCCACTGCGTAAGCATAATTGGTTTCAAAAAATGTGGTGGGCGGCGCTATTACTTTTGCCCAATCAGTGAGGTCCGTCATACGAAGACTATAAGGATAGTCTGCCATAAAGGCGTCTGCACGGCCGGCTTCAACCTCTTGTTCACGAGTCATGGGCGCTTTAACTAAAAGAAGCTTAGCTTTTTTTAGTTGCTGCCGCATAACAGGCTCCATTACTGTTCCTGCTGCAACGGCTAAAACTCTATTAGGTTGATCTAAGTCTTCCCATTTATTGAGTGTGTTGTTGCTCCGTAGCGCGATGGCATAAATGTCGCTATGCAAATAGGCTTGCGTAAACTGTATCTTTTCTTGTCGCGCTGGGGTGATGCCAATCGCGTGCATAGCGATATCACAACGGTCTTGCTGCAGGGCATCAATTAATTGAGCAAAATTGCTATCGATATAACGGAGAGTAACGCCAAGCTCTCTTGCTAGATCTTTGGATATCTCAATATCAATACCCGACAATTGCCGAGTTTTAGGGTTGCGATATGTAATGCTGTAGTAGTCTGGCCAGATGCAGACCCTGAGCTCTTTGTTTTTTAATACTTGGTCAAGGCGTGCGGATTGAGCGTTGCAAGAAATGCTAAAGGCCATCAACGCAACTACTGTTGCTATGCAGCCAAGACATTGAAACATTTTTTTAATTAGACTCATTTGGATATTCTGACACATTAGCGTGCGTTTTATTTTTTATGGCAAAAGCGCTACCGCGTTGAGCGATAGCGCTTTACGAGTTACCGGAAATGGATTGAAGTAGCGGGGAATTATTTGGCGGCAACAACTAAATTGATCACATCAGAATAAGTGCCAGCAATAGCTTGGCTATTGCCGCTAAAGCTTACTAGCAACTTGCCTTGGCGACCAAACTGAGCTTTGTCACGGCCTGCAACGATTTTGCTTGCGATGCTGCCAGCGCCGTCATCGTAGCTAGCTT
>CANBRV010000024.1 GCA_947372005.1 Comamonadaceae bacterium
TGCAGCTGGTCCTAGTTCATACATCAACAGGCAATGGCTTGCGAGCCGACCTCTTGTTTCGATAGGTCTTATCAGCTACCCACTTTATCTTTGGCATTGGCCTTTGCTCACTTTTGCTCGTATCTTTGAAGGGCAAACACCCACAGTTATCGTTCGCTGTCTCTTGCTTTTAGCTAGCGCTGGCCTCGCCTTTTTAACGTACCAGTTGATTGAGCGACCCATTCGATTTCCAAATAACCATCGCAAAACATCTAAAGCCGTTGTTAGCCTCTTATGCGTGATCATGCTTGTATTGCTTGTGGTGGGCTATGCCATCACTCGAAACGAAGGCCTACCGTTTAGACATTACCAACGTTTAAATGCCGATTCGAGCAGCATTGTGCTCGGCGGAGATAGAGGCCTGCTTAAACACGCATGCGGCATGCCGAAAAATATAGCCTCTCAATTTGAGTGGTGCCTAAGCCAAGATAAAACAACACCGCCGAACTTCGCCGTTATTGGTGATAGCAAAGGTGAAGCTTTGTACTATGGACTCGCGCGAGAATCAAGACAAGACGAAAACTGGATGATGCTGGGTTCGTTCCCAACATTCAAGCTACAAAAAGATACGCAGCCCCCGAACCTACTTGAACTGGCCTTACGCCAACTCGAACGTGATCCATCTATCCAAACAATCGTACTAGTTAGTAGCTACAGACATCTTTTTCCAACCGATCACATCAATGGTTTTATTAAAAAGAACTACAGCGATGCGGATATTGAACAGGCCGTCGAGGCGCAAAGTGAAGTACTGCAAAGGCTTCAGCAAGCAAATAAAAAAGTAGCGTTCGTTATCGATAATCCGACCTTGCCTGACCCAAGCAGTTGTATTGAAGGCGAAATGACCTCGCTTCCTGTTCTCAATCGCTTGCTTTATCGTGCTGCTAACCCAAACTGCCAAATGACCTATACCAATCATTTGGTGGGGACGGCGGCTTATCAGCAATTTATCAAACAATTGGCTAGGCGTAACCCAGCGGTAATCATTTTTAATCCCGCACCTTTGCTATGCGACATTCCTGCAAACAAATGCACATACCACGAGGCCAAGCATTTTTTGTACAGCTATGGCGACCATATTTCTGATTACGCAAATTCAAAAATCGCTAAGCAATTACTGCCTTTGCTTCGTGGCCAGTAATGCCCCCATTATCAAAAAAATGAATTCACCCATGCCTGCGCCAAAAAGCGGGCAATTCATCATGCCCATCAAAATCGTAATGGCTAACGTTGCTCTAAGCGCTTGCTGAGCAGCTGAGTCCAATCGATGCGAGTCATGGTAAATCATTGCAAAAATAGCAAGTAAAAACGCGAGGCCAAGCAACCCACCCTCAACGGCCCAGAGTAAAAATTGCTGATGTGGATTGCTAGGCGGGTTAACTTTGTCAGCACCGCCCAAGCGAATGTAATTCATTCGCCAACTGCCAGCACCATGTCCTATCAAAGGCTTGTCTTGTATAGCCTCTAGAGACTTAACCCAATAATCTAAACGCTGCGCCTGTGATGTATCGAAGCTTCCTTTCTGATATTCAAGCACGTCTCGTTTAATCTCAGCCATCTTGGTTTGAAAACGAGTAGAGACAAAGCTCAGTGAAATCGCCATCACAATTGGTAAAAGCACAGCGACAGGTCTAAGTTTTTTTGGCAACAGCCAATAGATAGCAAGTGATATTGCCAACAACATAACCAAATAACCAGTTCGCCCTGTCATGACGAAAAACACATTGGTAATCGTTAAAACAACTGCGAGCATCACAACTGCTTGACGCCATTTTTGTGGAATTTCTGCACGTAAAAACCATAAGATCACAAGCATGAGCGTACTCATCACTGGCTGCTCTAGGGTGCTTGCAAACACAACGCCCATACTCGAGTGATACACAGTTAATGCCCATGGCAATGGCACACCTAGCCATAAAAGCCACGAACTAGCAACCACAAATATTTGCCCAATCACAAGCGCTACGAGCACCTTAAAGGCATCACGCCTTGTCTCAATTAAATAATAAACGGCAGGCAGAACCCATAACCTTGCATGACGCATAAAACTGACCATGCGCTCGCCATCACCTCCTTCACTCCAAAGCAAGGACAAGTAAAGCCAAGCCAGCCCGATTGCTATAGCTGTGAAAGTGAAATAACCACTTCGTGCCCAGCGAAGCTCCCCAGCTCGCCAAAGGCTGACCAGCTTTGCCAGAATAGCCAGCACAACGAGTAACTTAGAAATCGACACCAATGCCACGCCCATGCTGACCGACACAGCTAAGCAGTACAGCGCCGCCATACTAAACGGATGCGTTAAATAAGGGCTCTTAAAAGAAGCGTTATCTAGGCGTTGCATGATCAAAGCGCGGACAAATGGCGGACCGCCAAAACAATGTCATCTGCCTTGTAAGGGACAACTAAACGCACACACCAAGGCACGTCATGATAAGAAGTGACCTCGGCATATGTAAAAAGCACCAAGGTTGGTTTGTTCAGCGCGACAGCCATGTGATAAGGGCCTGAATCCGTTGAAATAAAAACATCTGCAGCATCAATCACGCCCGTCAAACCACAGATAGTTGATTGCCCAGCCCAGTCGATGATGTGACTTGTATCACTCCATTTTTTTTGATATGCCGCCATAAACGCTTGGTTAATATCCTTCTCAAACGCTGCGCCCGTGAGCACCAAATTAAATGGCCTCTGTACATAAATGCGTCCGAGCGCATCTGCAAGTAACTCTAGATTCGGGCGCTTGTGCAGCGCATCTGGCGTGCCACAACCAATGTTGAGACCCACCACCATACGGTTTGCTGGCAATTTTGATAGCTGTGTATTCAGTTCATCGCGCGCGTACGCGCCATCGGCTGTCACTCTCAACTCAATCGCTTGCCCTCTTCGCTCTAAACCCAAAGCGGCCAGCGCCACGTAGTCTCGCTGGGTGTAATCCATCGGCAACGAGAGTCTGTGCGTTTTCGCGAATTGCTTGAGTGATGGTGCCGCTTGGTCATAAAAAAATGATCGTCCAACAAAGCTTGCAATACCCACAGTTCTCGCGCCACTTGCCTTGGCGCAGGTTCGAGTCACTAGGCTCGTACGCATGCCTCCCGCTTCAAAGTCAATAATAAGATCAGGGTTCACCTTTGCGCAAACCATCTTCGTCTCATCCAAGATCGACTTCAGCGGCATGTTCTTTGCCCCCGACTCATGCGGTGAACCGCTTCGTATCGTTATGAAATGAGCACTTGCAAGCAAGTGATGATTTTTGATGAGCTCTTCTGTGGCATAACCTTTTTGCTTCGACAAGAATAATAAATGCAACTGCGCATCTGGCCACCGATTTTTAAGCGTTCGCCAAGCGGCTGAGCTACGAAGCAAATCGCCAACGCCCACGCTGTGAGCCTTGACCATTAAGATATTCATCGCACGCAATCTGCAAAATAACGTGTGATACCGTCCGCGCCTTTTTCTTCCACAAGGCCATGGATATCGGTCTCAAATCCAGGGCACTCGCGGTTGAATTCACGTGCAAACTTGAGGTAATCCACAATTTTTTTATTGAACACTTCTCCGGGAATTAAAAGCGGAATGCCGGGTGGATACGGGGTTACCAAGCCTACCGTAATGCGGCCTTCTAGCTTGTCAATCTCTACGCGCTCGGTTTTGCGGTGGGCGATGTAAGCATAGGCATCGCTTGGAGTCATGGCGGGTGTTAAATCACTCTGGTATACGTCCGTCGTCAAGCGCGCGATGTCATGCTTGGCGTAAAGCGTATGCACGTGCTGACAAAGATCGCGCAGCCCCATGCGTTCGTAACGCGGATGAGCTTTGCAAAACTCGGGCAGGATACGCCACATCGGCTGATTGCGGTCATAGTCATCTTTAAACTGTTGCAAAGCCGTGAGCAGCGTGTTCCAGCGCCCCTTAGTAATACCAATTGTGAACATGATGAAGAAGCTGTACAGCCCCGTCTTCTCCACAATCACACCGTGCTCGGCCAAAAATTTGGTCACGATACTGGCTGGAATACCTGTTTTGGCAAACTTACCGTTCAAGTCAAGCCCAGGGGTCACGATGGTCGATTTAATTGGATCGAGCATATTGAAGCCGTCGGCCATCTTACCAAAGCCGTGCCAATTGCGGGCGGTGTTTTCGCCCGTCTTGCTACTGCGCGACTCGCCCTTGATAATCCAAGCGTCTGCCTTGCCAATGCCCTCTTCAGCCAGCTTATCGGGGCCCCACACCTTAAACCACCAGTCCTTGCCATACTCCGCATCCACCTTGCGCATGGCACGCCTAAAGTCTAGTGCTTCAGCAATGGACTCTTCTACCAGCGCGGTCCCGCCGGGCGCTTCCATCATGGCCGCAGCCACATCGCAGCTGGCAATGATGGCGTACTGAGGGCTGGTGCTGGTATGCATCAAATACGCTTCGTTAAACAAATGTCTGTCCAACTTGCGATTTTGCGAATCTTGTACCAGTACATGACTGGCTTGGCTGATGCCAGCAAGCAACTTGTGCGTAGACTGGGTCGCAAAAGTCAGAGCTTCTTTGGGGCGCGTGCGGTTTTTGCCCATCGAATGATACGTGCCATAAAACTTATGGAACGCCGCATGTGGCAACCAAGCCTCGTCAAAGTGAAGCGTATCCACATACCCATCTAGCAAATTCTTAATCGTCTCGGTGTTATAGAGAACACCGTCATACGTTGATTGCGTCACCGTCATCACGCGAGGCTTGACTTTTTTGGGGTCTACGTGTTTGAGTAGTGGGTTAGCGGCAATTTTTTTGCGAATACTAGCGGGTTCAAACTCTTCTTTGGGAATCGGGCCAATGATGCCAAAGTGGTTGCGGGTCGGCTTCATAAAGACAGGAATCGCGCCCGTCATGATGATGGCGTGCAAGATCGATTTGTGGCAATTTCTGTCTACAACCACTACATCGCCTGGCGCGACCGTGTGATGCCACACCATCTTGTTTGAGGTGCTCGTGCCATTGGTCACAAAAAAGCAATGATCGGCATTAAAAATACGCGCCGCGTTCTTCTCCGACTCACCAATCGCGCCATCATGATCTAACAATTGACCCAGCTCTTCCACTGCATTGCAAACGTCGGCGCGAAGCATGTTTTCGCCAAAGAATTGATGAAACATCTGTCCAATCGGCGTCTTCAAAAATGCCACACCGCCCGAGTGCCCCGGGCAATGCCAAGAGTACGAGCCATCCTGCGCATAATGCACCAAAGCTTTAAAGAACGGGGGTTTCACGCCATCCAAGTAGCTTTTGGCTTCACGAATGATGTGCTTCGCCACAAACTCAGGCGTATCTTCAAACATGTGAATAAAGCCGTGCAGCTCGCGCAAAATGTCGTTAGGCAAATGGCGGCTGGTCTTAGTCTCGCCATAGATGTAAATAGGGACATCCGCATTTTTACGGCGCACCTCTTCAATAAAGGTACGCAGACCGAGCACCGCAGGATCGAGCTCAGGGCCAGGCGTGAATTCATCATCATCCACAGACAAGATAAACGCACTGGCGCGGCTTTGCTGCTGCGCAAACTGCGAAAGATCGCCGTAGCTTGTTGCGCCGAGCACTTCAAAGCCCTCAGATTCAATGGCATCGGCAAGCGCGCGAATCCCAGAGCCAGACGTATTTTCAGTGCGGAAATCTTCGTCAATAATGACAATGGGGAAACGAAATTTCATGCGTAACTTTCAAGAGTGAAATTTTTGATAAGGCGCGAAGTTTAAGGCACATTGTGCACATGAGAGGAATGAAATAGAAACATCCACAATTTCATGGACCGCAGGGCAAACGTGTATCGAGTGACGTCTAGTAAAATAGTTGATCAATTACCGTACAACGACTGGGCGAAGATTAATGACACATCCGGCAGCTAAAAAAGATGCGTTCACACAACTCCTCCTCGCAACTCTTGTTATCATCATTCTTCTCCGTTTTGCACTGCTGGGCAGCTATCCCCTGCTAGGTACGACCGAGCCGCGCTATGCGGAACTCGCCAGAAAAATGCTGGCCACGGGTGATTGGGTCACGCTGTGGGTACTGGATGGTGTCCCCCTGTGGGGAAAGCCGCCATTGCTCTTTTGGCTGGATACGATCTCTATGGGCTTATTTGGTGTTAACGAATTTGCCGTCCGATTACCGCCGTTTTTAGCCTCACTGGGAACGCTCTCGCTACTGTGGTTTTGGCCTACCAAGTCAAGCAAAATGCCACTCATTGCAGGCCTCATTTATATATCTACGCCTGTTGGATTTTTAGCTACAGGTTTTGTGGCCACTGACATTTTTTTGGCGGGTGGATTGGCTTTGTCCATGGTGAGTTTTTGGCGTGCAGTCTCCAACAATGAATCAAATGACAATCAACCAAACCAAACAACTATTTGGCATTGGTTATTTTTTGTTGGTATGGCGATTGGTCTACTCGCCAAAGGCCCACTCTCACTTGTTTTGCTGGGTGTTGCTTTGCTTTTGTGGGTGAGCTTCGATCCGATCGCACGCGTGCGCTTAGCCTGGCAGAGTCTGCCATGGTGGCGAGGCCTTGCATTGATGGCTCTCCTTGCATTTCCTTGGTACATCATGGCTGAGATTCGCACTCCTGGCTTTCTCAATCATTTCATCATTGGCGAGCACATCCAAAGATTCTTAGTTAAAGATTGGGACGGTGGACGTTTCGCCCCTAGTCATGGAGAGCCACTTGGCATGATTTGGTGGTTTGCACTTGAATCTTTTATGCCTTGGATCTTGCTCATAATCCCTAGCGTTTATGTTCTATACAAAACCAAACCATCTTTGCAAGTTCAATATCTTTTGTGCTGGGTTTTAGCACCTTTGTTGTTTTTTTCGCTTTCGCATAACATCCTAGAAGCCTATGTATTACCTGCGCTACCTGCATTTGCCATCTTGATGGGGCTGGCCATTGATCAGTTGATCTTGCAGCGCAGAGGCTGGCGCTGGAGCATGCTTTTGGCTGCTATAACGCCATTGGTGATGCTGGTCTTGGTTTTATTTTTTTACCAAGCCTTCGAAACACAATCACAAAAACATTTGCTTAAGAACTGGACGCCAAGTACACCACTTATTTATGTCGGTGGCGTGCCGCCTTCAGGCGTCTTTTATTCAAACAATCAAGCTAAAGAGGCCGCTAGTTTTTCCGCTATTGAAAAAATGCAATCTCAGCAACCTAGAACGGTCGTGATGCATCAAACTATATTTGACAGTTTGTCACCCAAGCAAAAAACAGACTGGCAACTAATCGAAGCCTACAGCGAATACGTCATGCTGCGAAAATAGCTACTCATGATTTTTAAACAATCACTCCAGCGAGAGTTATCCCGAACCTTTGGTGCCACCTTAGTCGTGCTGGTAACTATTGTGATGACCATGATGCTCATTCGAACATTAGGTCTAGCATCTAAGGGATTAGCTAATCCACAAGAAGTGCTTTTAATCATGGCCTACTCCGTAATGGGACATGCTCCCACTATTTTGGCGCTATCCCTTTTTATTACGGTTGTCAGCACAATGGCTCGAATGATCCGCGATAGTGAAGTCGTGATCTGGCTGAGCAGCGGCAAGAGCATCACCAGTTTTATACGCCCTTTGTTCAGCTTTGCTGCGCCCATCTTTATAACGATAGCCTTAATGGCATTCATGATTTGGCCTTGGGCTAATGGCCGGCTGCAAGATTTACGAGACCGCTATGAACAGCGCGGTGATCTCGAGCGAATCGTACCTGGGGAGTTTCAAGAATCTGCAAATGGGATGCGCGTTATTTACGTCGACAAGTCTGAGATCAAAAATTTGAACGACGCCCGCGCCAATAATGTATTTATTGCCCACTCCACTCAAGGCAAAGAAACGATCACATCAGCTCAAAAAGGACATATTGACATCATTAAAGGTGAAAAATATCTCATCCTAGATAAAGGGCATCAACTGGTTATCGACAACGTGAAACAGGGGATCAAGCTAATGGAGTTCGAACGAATGGGCTCTCTTATTAGTACTAGCGATATGGAGCAGTCTATTGGTTTTCCTAACGCCCGAACAACACTGACCTTGTTAAAAGAGCCAAAGCTAGACAACCAAGGAGAATTATCTTGGCGCATTGGAATCGTGTTGGCATCCATTAATTTGATGTTGTTTGCACTTGCAACTGCAAACACCAAGCCGCGCGGAGCAAGAAGCAGTCATTTACTTTTCGCCATATTAGCTTTTGTTACCTATTACAACTTCATTAACGTTGGGCAAAATTGGATTGCTTCAGGTCGCATTAGCTTTTTTGCGGTTATCTGTATGCTGCATGGGGTGATGGCTTTATCGATCTTCGCTTGGCTAGCGCGTCGCCAATATCGACCTTAGTCATACTTGAAAATGAAAACTGTCCGTCGCTTACTTTATGCTGATCTGATTACAGCCATTGCTTACGTCTGCTTAGGCTTTTTGGCATTGTTCTTTTTTTTCGACTTCGTCGATGAGATGTCCTCGGTTGGCATTCAAAGATATGGGCTCGCACATGCTTGCGCATACGTTCTCTTACAAATACCCGGACACCTCTACGAACTACTGCCCATCTGCGTGCTAATTGGCGGTGTACTAGTGATGGCACGTTTTGCGCAAAATTCCGAGTTCACCATTTTGCGCACGAGTGGACTTGGTCCCCAGCTAGCGCTTAAAACTCTGCTGATCTTAGGCGTAGGCTTTGTTGCATTCACTTTTGTTATTGGTGACTATGTAGCACCATTTTCTAATCGGACGGCGCAGCTGCTCAAAGCTAAATACCAAGGAACAATGGCTGGCGGGCAAACGGGTGCATGGCTGAAAGAGCAACAACGCTACAGCCGTTATGCGGCAAACATTGGCGCATTAGACGGAAATGGCGACATGATGCGGGTCCGCATTTTTGAATTTGATGCAAACGGTCGCATCATTTCTACGACTGAAGCGCAAAGTGGTGAGTTTTTAGATGATGCTTGGCTTCTCAAAAATGCACGGCGTATTGAGTTTCCTCAGAATCTCAAAACCGTCTCTATGGACACTGCGGCAGAAAAACTCTCGTCCAATATACGTAAGCTAGCCGAATACCGCTGGCCAACCGAAATCAATGCCCAAATGGTATCTGTGGCGCTACTAAAACCCGAACGCATGCCTGCTTATGATTTATTTCGTTACATACAACATTTAGATAACAACGGCCAATCAGCGCAGTTATATGAAATCGAGTTTTGGAAAAAGCTTTTTTATCCATTAAGCTGCTTGGTGATGCTTATGCTGGCCTTGCCTTTTGCCTATCTCCATTTCCGTACTAGCGGTATCGCGGGCTATGTCTTTGGCGGTGTTATTACAGGTATTAGTTTTTTCTTACTAAATAATGTGTTTGGCTATATCGGCAACATTTCGCACTGGGAGCCGTGGACTGCAGCTGCTGCCCCCAGCCTCATTTATTTTGCTATTTCGCTGGCTGCATTCGGATGGGTGGTTTACAAAAAATGAAATCAGGTATTGTCCTTTTTGCTCACGGGTCACGCGACCCACTATGGTCAAAACCCATTGAAGCTATAGCTCAGGCTATTTCTGTTGCATCACCGAGCTGCGAGGTTCGCTGTGCTTATTTAGAGCTAATGGAGCCCAGCTTATCGACGGTCGTAGCGGAACTAGCAGTGCATGAAGTCAAACACATACGCATTGCTCCCATGTTTTTAGGTGTTGGCAAACATGCGAGAGAAGACCTGCCAGAACTCGCGCGTGAGCTCATCCACAACTACCCTGAGCTCACATTTGAGCTCATGCCATCCATTGGCGAACATCCAGATCTGATTCGGGCAATTACAAGCATTCTCACCAAGAGCCTTTAGGACGTTTCGCCTCTACAGTTTTTTCCAGCAATGCTACCGAGTCGGCACGATTGGCTTGCTTGGCAAAGTCAAGCGCAGTCAAATTAAGTGCATTTTTAAGCAATGGGTCTGCACCCTCATCAATCAAGAGTTTCACGGCGTCAAACGTACCGTACATAGCAGCCATCATCAAAGGCGTGCTCTTATTTGGTGACTCTGCATCGATATAAGCAGATTTATCCAAGAGTAATTTGATTGTGCCGAGATGCCCCTTTGTGGCGGCATAGTGCAGCGGTGTCCAGCCAGTCTTATTGATATCCGCGCCCTTAGCCATCAGTAACTTCACAAGATCTTCGTTGCCATTGAGCGCAGCCATCATCAAAGCTGATTCATCTTGAGGTGTCCGCGCCTCAAGATGAGTTTTATTTTGAGCAAGCAATAAATGAGCAACTTTTAAAGATCCATCGCGAACCGCAAGCACTAATCCGGGCACACCATTGGGGTCAACCGTATTGGGATCCATTCCGCGAAATAAAAGCGTCGTAACTGTACGCGTATCGTCGGTTTGAATAGCTCGGAAATAGTCCTCATACGCACCAGCCCAAGCCTGTGAGACCAAGACAAGTATGCTCCCCACCACTAGAACGACCCAATGCAATAGGCGTTTCATCGCAAACTTCACCGCACTGCACCTTTAAAGAGCCTGAAGTAGTTATCACCTGTGATTTGCGCGATTTGCTCGACTGGGGCGGCTTTAATACGCGCCAACTCTGTTGCCACATAGGGCACGTAGGCTGGCGTATTGGTCTTACCGCGATACGGCGTCGGCGCAAGGTACGGGCTATCGGTTTCAATCAAGATGCGATCGAGCGGCACAAAGGCAGCGGCATCCCGAATGGCCTGTGCATTTTTAAACGTCAAGATACCCGAGAACGAAATATAAAAACCTAAATCCAGCGCAGCCTTTGCTACGACCGTCGTTTCGGTAAAGCAATGAAACACGCCGCCCGCTGCGCCTGCATGGCCGTCTTCCTTCATTTCTTTCAGGATGGCAATGGTGTCATCCGAGCTGCTGCGCGTATGGATGATGAGCGGTTTGTGACAAGCCTGCGCAGCGCGGATGTGCACACGAAAGCGCTCCCTTTGCCACTCCATATCTGCCACAGTTCGCCCGTTCAAGCGGTAATAGTCGAGTCCTGTTTCACCGATGCCAACCACCTTTGACAAGGCAGCGCGGGTGAGTAGATCTTCTACCGTTGGCTCTTGAATCGGTACACCATCCTCTAACGTTTCGTTGTCAGGATGTACGCCCACAGTTGCCCAAAAATTATCGTATGTGGTTGCCATTTCATGGACGCTTGGAAACTCCTCTAACGTCGTCGAGATCACCATGGCGTGTGTCACCTTGGCAGTCGCCATCGCAGCGCGAATGTCCTTGATTCGGCTTTTGAGTTCAGGAAAATTAAGGTGGCAGTGTGAATCAACGAACATATTATTTCCCCATAGCCTGCTTGGCTTCGGCAAGTAAGGCCTCTATCATCAATCCCGCGTTCAACGTATGCTCAGACGACCGGGCTTGCACATTCAAAGCCTTTGACCAAGTGGTCAGTTTATAGAGCGAAGAGGTATTTGTGAAGGGTTCAAAGAATAGTGGCTCAGCGCCCAGAGTCACGCAAATCGCATCGTGACAAAGTTTTTGCAAAGCGCCAACGAGTGCAGCTGGTGTTTCAGTCAATGCGGCCGGCAACTCATTGGGCAACGCGCCTTTCGCGATTAGCTTTGGAAAGTCTAGCCAAGCTGAAGTTTTTGTCATAGCCCGACTCATCGCCAACGCAGTTTGTGGTTGACCGCCTGCGGCTTTGAGCCACACGCTCGCATCCTTCGCAACAACGCCATCGGATGCTAGCCAAGCCACAGCCAGTGTGTTTTCTGGCGGTGTCAATACAAAACTTTGGCAGCGGCTTCGGATCGTGGGCAAGAGCGCCGCGCTATCTTCGGTTGCGAGAACAAACCGCGTATTGCCAGCGGGTTCTTCTAGTGATTTGAGAAGCGCATTAGCCGCAATGTGGTTCATCGCCTCAGCGGGATAAATCACCACAACGAGACCCTTACCCCGGCTACTGGTGCGCTGCACAAAGCTAATCAAGTCTTGCACTGTCTCCAGCTTGATCTGTTTGCTGGGCTTGCGTTTTTTATCGTCTAAATCCGCTTGCGTTTTTTCGTCCAATGGCCAACCAAGCTCTAGCGACAAGGTCTCGGGCAAGAGCACAGCCAAATCGGGGTGCGACTTGGCGCGCACCATGTGGCAAGCATCACATTGCCCGCAAGCCTTATGGGATGTGGCTTGCGACGCAGTTATGGCTTCACACAACCAGCTAGAAGCCATCGCCATGGCAAGCTCAAACTGACCAAGACCTGCCGTACCCGTGACTAACCATGCATGACCGCGCTGCCTGAGCAAACGCTCAAGGTCAACTTCTAGCCAAGGGGCTAGGGCTTTGTTGCCATTCGTCATTTCGCTCACAAATAACCTCGCTCTTTGGCGACGGCAATCACTTCAGCAAATACAGCTTCTCGGCTTTGATTCGCTTCAATACGCGCAAAGCGCTGCGGATCAGCCTGTGCACGCGCCGCATAGCCGCTACGCACTGCTTCAAAAAATGCTACAGGCTGGGACTCAAACTTATCAGGCACGCGAGCACTCGCCAAGCGCTCGGCGGCAAGACTCGGGCTTAGGTCGAACCAATACGTTAACTCGGGCTGCAGCACTTGCTCCGCTTGACTTTGCACCCAAGTCTCCAATGTCGATAGAGTTTGTAGGTCAAAACCGCGTCCCGCGCCTTGGTAGGCGAAGGTAGCGTCGGTAAAGCGATCACACAACACGACCTCACCTTTTGCTAGCGCTGGACGAATAACAGTTTCCACATGATCGCGCCTTGCTGCAAAGACCAACAGCGATTCCGTCAGCGCGTCCATTGCATCGTTCAAAATTAAACCACGCAGTTTTTCGGCAAGCCCAGTACCACCTGGCTCGCGGGTCAGCGTAACCTTGCAACCCTTACTTGATAAGGCTTCGGCAAGACCCGCAATATGGGTAGACTTGCCCGCGCCGTCGATGCCTTCAAAACTGATGAAAAGGCCTACGCCTTGATTGGCACTCATTTTTGACCTCGAATAAATCGATTAACGGCTACATTGTGGTGCTGCAAAGTCGCACTAAATTGGCTACTACCATCGCCGCGAGCCACAAAATATAAGGCTTGTGTGGGTTTTGGATTGGCGGCAGCGTCAAGCGCCGCTTTACCTACCAGTGCAATCGGGCCTGGTGGCAAACCCGCACGGGTATACGTGTTGTAAGGCGTATCACGGGTGAGGTCAGATCGGCGAATGTTCTTGCGCTGTGCAAGAAACCGCTCACCCATTCCGTAAATCACGGTCGGATCCGTTTGCAAAAGCATGCCTTTATTTAAACGATTGACAAACACCCCTGCAATCTCAGCGCGATCGCTAGGCTTGCCCGTTTCTTTTTCAACAATACTGGCAAGCATGAGCAATTCGTCTTCGTTTTTGAGGGGTATCGACTGCAAACGGCCATCCCATGCGGCTTGCAGACGTTTATCTAGCGTAGCCGCCGCCTGCTTGTAGATCGCGTAGTCACTGGCATTTTTGGCGTAAGCGTAGGTATCTGGGAAAAAGCGTCCCTCTGGCAGCGTGCCGCTCTTACCCAAAATCGTCATCAGTTCTGCATCGCTCAAATTAGCGGTCGTATGTTTGAGGTTGGGAGCGCTATTAACGGCCGCGCGCATTTGCGAGAACGTCCAGCCCTCAGGAATCACCAACGAAAGCATGATCTCGTCACCAGACACCATCTTGTGCAGCATCCCGTATGGGGTGAGATTGGACTCAATTGCATACGTGCCTGCCCGAATCGGCTTGCTACGCCCATACGCAAAGCTAGCGGCGCGAAACCACACCGCCAGCAGCGTTTGGTTAGCGCCCGTAGCCTTGGCGACGCTACGCGCGGCGCCTTTGCTGGAGCTCCCTGCGTCAACCGTGACTTCGGCCCCTGCGCCACCATCGGGTGGCAAGAGGGGCGTATTCAGCCACCAAAGGGCAGAAGCAGCAAATCCCGCCAATAGCAAAGCAGTGGGAGCAATGATGAGTAAAAGCAATCGGCGAATCATGGTGGGTGATGATAATGGAGGCATGGACATTTTGAATCAACAACCCCATTTTGAACACCTCAGCTTCAATGGCCAAAATCACCTCTCGGTGATCCGTGCCACTGGGGCGGACGCTGCCTCGTTTCTGCAAGGTCAACTGAGCAACGATTTTGTACTTTTAAAACCGAATCAATGGCAGCTCGCCGCCTATTGCAGCCCCAAGGGGCGGATGCTGGCCAGTTTTTGGGGCATCAAGCTCGCCAACTCGCCTGAATTGCAAGACATTTGCCTCGTGCTCTCCAAAGACCTTGCAGCAGCAACCCTCAAGCGCCTCTCGATGTTTGTGATGCGTGCCAAGCTGACGCTGAGCGCTGCGGACGACATGCTACCTGAGCTATTTGCCACGCACGGCCTAGCTGCATGGTCTGAACGCGAAGTAGCCCGTGGCGTCGCCCGCATCACTGCGCCACTCGTCGATTTATTTGTGCCGCAAATGTTGAATTACGAGTCGATTGGCGGGGTGAGCTTCAAAAAAGGCTGCTACCCAGGGCAAGAAGTCGTAGCTAGAAGCCAATTTCGCGGCGCGATTAAACGCAGAACATATCTTGTGCAGGCCATGCTGAATAAGGCCTCCCTGCCAGCCATCGCTGTAGGCCAAGAGGTATATGGCTTGCAAGATGATGAGTCTGTGGGCGTGGTGGTGCAAACGGATGGCGATCAAGCGTTGATTTGCATTCAAACCAGCAGCGCTGGCACGGATTTACGGCTGGGGTCAAAGGACGGCGTAGCGGTCAAGATACTGGAATTACCATATCCATTACTTGAGGATATTTGAATGATGGATGCCTCAAAGGCAATTGTCAAATTCGCCAGCGATATTGGCGCTATTTTTAATGTGGCGTCGGCCTCAGATTTTGGGACTGGCATTTATGATTCCATATCAAAAATCAATGATTCCATCTGCAAAGTTGCCACTCGTGCAGAGGAGATATCGCAGCTTGCGATGAAGGCCTCAGCGAAGAGCAGCGACATTTCAGTGCTCGCAGATCAACTAGCCCCAGTAGTTAAAGCGATTAAGCAGTTAACCCAAACGCTAGCGAGCAGAAAAGCAATCAATCCGCTCATTCCCGATGTGCTCATTAGCCTGGCAAATAAAGCACTCCATGATGCAGATGAAGCATCGG